>CAJWCW010000031.1 GCA_913030615.1 uncultured Gammaproteobacteria bacterium
TGTTCGGCGCAATGGCGTTCAAGTCAACGGAGCCACCGGTGGAGTAGCCGACATGCCGTCGACCGTTGACCAACACCAGCGTACGGCTTGAGCCGAGGCCCCGCAGACTAATCTGCGTTGATCCGTTACCGCCGTTGTTATTTTGTGCGTTGAGACCACCAACGTTTTCCGGTAAATCTTGTAGAAAATCGCCAATGGACGTCTGCCCCAGCTTCTCGATTTCAAACCTATCGAGAATCTTAATTGGCGCAGTGCTCTCTGTATTACTTCGAGCAATTCGGGACCCGGTGACGATTACTTCTTCAATATCGGCATCGGTATCGGACTCTTCCGAAATAACCGGATTCGTCCAAACAACGGCCAGTGCTCCCGCAAACACAGCCGCTCTGAAAGACCTAAATGAATTCATAGCCTCGTCTCACCTGTACCTAGGAGTTTTTCGGCGCGAACTATTGCAAATTTGTTACATATCAGCAACAAAAATTATGCCTTAGTCTCAATGTTCGTCGCATATAAATCATGATAGTTATTTCTAAAAGGCATAAACATTCGCGTTCGCGCATCGGAACGGTTAGATGGGTGTTTCATTTATTCAATACACATCAGTAAATACAGGTCTCCCGGCCAGTTTTCGTACGTACACCCGAATTGTCGCGATAAAACGCTTTCTTTCATGCGGATTCCGGTCCTGGTCATTTCACCGAACCGATCAAAGGAATATTCAGGACGGCAGACGCTCTCCGGCGGCAATTTTCCGGCGTAATTAGTAGAATCGCGCCATAACGCTATGCAACATATCAACGGTACCGATACACCGCTCGCAAGAGCACGCGCAATTGCGCCACGCATCGAGGATCTTGCGGAGCAGATCGATGAGACCAGAGAACTACCCCGCGATATCGTCGACGCGATGGTGGACGCGGGTCTCTTTCGCCTACTCGTACCGACCTCCCTCGGTGGTGAAGAAATAGACATTCTTGACTACTTGGATGTTGTTCAAGCAATCGCGTACGCAGACGGTAGTGCGGGTTGGTGCTTAAACCAGGGGGCTGTTTTTGCTACGACCAGCGGGAGGGCGCCCAGACACTTAGCCGAAGAGGTGTGGGGAGACCCAAAGACCGTCGTCGCCAACGGACCGCCTCAAGGGCCCAAAACGTTGTCCGTGGATCAAGGCTTCAGGCTCACCGGCAAATGGGCGTTCTCAAGTGGATGTCGACACGCGAATTGGATAGCCGCCGTCTCCGGGGGATCAGGGCAACCACCTCGATTACATCTCGTGACGCGCGAAGAGGTTGACTTCATTGATGTTTGGGATGTCCAAGGATTGCGCGGAACGGGTAGCTTTAGTTTCACCGCCAACGATTTATTTGTCCCAGAATCACGAACCATGTTGCTTGACGTCGAACCGCTAGAGGCCGGACCTCTCTACATTATTCCGCAACACCTTTTATTCGCCTGCGGTTTTGGTTGTGTTGCGCTCGGTGTTGCGCGCGCAGGTCTTGATGCCACCATCGAACTAGCCGGCGATAAACGTCCAAGATTCGATGGCAAAACGCTCGCCCACGACGCCGTCGTTCAGAGTCAGATCGGCAAAGCAGAAGCGACCTGGCGTGCTGCCAAGTCACTTTTGTACGAATGCATGGGGTTCGTATGGGAGTCGGTCAAGTCAACGGGCTCGATATCCGTTGAAGATCGTATTCATCTGCGTATGGCCGGCACGCACGCGATTCGACAATCCGCCGACGTCGTCGACATCGCGTACAACCTGAGTGGTTCCAGCGCTATATTTGGCTCCACGAAAATCCAACGTCGATTTCAAGATGCTCACGTCATCACCCAACAAGTGCAGGGGCGCGAAGCCCACTATCAAACCGTGGGCGAATATTTTCTCGGCCTCGATCCGACCGGGCCCGTGTTCTAGCCACGCCGCGAGTTTCGAGCCTTTCCTACGACCATCCGCTAACGCGGGATCCTTCGGATTACCGGCTAACGCGTCAGGTGCTGCGTTTCATTGAGACTAACCAAGCTCCGCTCACCCGTTGATGCGCACAAAAAGCGACTGGCACTCGCGTAACGAACATCGGTAAAAAGTCGCGGTGGCATATCGAGCACGTGAGATGCCCACATATTCACCACGCCTCCATGACAAAACACGGCAACCCGCTCGCCCGAATGACGTTCAATGATGGATTCAATGCCGCGAACAACCGTAGCTTGAAACGAGAGCACATCCACGTCATCGCCGTAGCCGCCATCCACAAACGCTTTCCACGCTTCGTAGTCTTGAGCCTTCAACTCTTCCATTGGAATGTAAGTTGAACTGTCTCGATCGAACTCTGATACATCGTCTTCGATCACGATCTTCAATCCCGATCGCTTCGCGAAGGGCTCCGCGGTCTCCCTCGCTCTTTGCAGTGGGCTCGAGTAAATAGCATCGACGCCCATCCCCACGAGCCAATCGGCGGCCTCAACCGCTTGCATCAAACCGATACGCGACAACGATGGATCGGCGGCAGCGCCGTCTTTCGTTTCGACTCGCATCGGAAGACCGTGACGTACTAGGACAATCTCCACTTCATCAACCTCCCACTTCGCCAGCTATCCATGTCTCAAGAACATCGTTGACCTCTTGGGGACACTCCTGAGCCATCCAGTGCCCACTATCGACGGTGACTTCCGTCAAGTCAGAGCACTGCTCCCTCATAGGACGACCCAAAGCAGAGTCAACCGACTCACAAACCGAGTCGTACCGAGCTGCCATAAAAAGAACCGGCATGGCGAGCCGACCTTGATCAACCGCGGTTTTCGCATAGATCGTGTTCGCCTCATGATTCATGTAGTACGAATTAGCGCCAAAGAACCCGGAGGATTGGAGTGCTTGTGAGTACACCGCCAGATCATCAGTGCTTATCACTTCTGCATCCAATGGCAAATCAGGCGCCTCGCCCCCACCGCCAAACCAGCCACCCGATGATCGGATTGAAGCCGTTACAGCCGGCTTGCCCACGGCATCAGGATTACCGCAACGAAACAATGCCTTGATCGTATTTCCGACGTTCGCTTCCATCGCTGATTGAGCTTTCTCGAAACATTCCTGGTAGTAGAGCTGATAATCCCACTGCCCCACAGGATACTCGTCCAACGGGTAGACCCTCCGATCAACGAGCTCAATCACGCGATCGACGCCGTACTCAAGCGTCGCGTACGGGACACACAAGCTCGCAACAGCCCGACATCGATCGGGATGATGGCTGGCAATATTCCATACCGTTGGACTGCCCCAATCGTGGCCAACCCATACTGCCGTTTCTGCGTTCAAGCCATCGGCAAGGCCGAGCATATCGGTAACCACCTTTTCTTGAGAATAGGCGTCGTGATCCCGGTATTTTGACGATCCGCCGTAACCGCGCAGGTCTGGCGCAACCGCATGGAATCCCAATCGAGCCATTGCGGGCAACTGGTGTCGCCAGCTGTGCGACAGCTCCGGCCAGCCATGAACAAACATGATAAGAGGTCCGTCCTTCGGACCCTCTTCTAAATAAGAAGTCGTGTGGCCGTTAGTTTCAATCACACCAAGGGTTGGCATAGCTATGCTCCTGATCAATACGGAAGCGACAGTAGCGACAACGAAATCCTGGCGCGTTTACGCCAATCTTCGCTCGCGTCCCAATGATAGGTTTTATTCAAATGCAGCCTCGCCAACGCCTCGTTGCCGCTAAGTCTATAGGCCTCGCCTAAATAGTAATTAATGCGTGGCGCCCACGGCGCTAATCGATGGGCAACAAGCAGATAATTGATCGCGTCGCCGGGTTTACCCGTGTGCACATAGACGACGCCAAGCCCGAAAGCAGCGTCGACTCGTTCCGGATCCGACTTAAGCGCGGTTCGATATAGTTTGGCGGCGTCATCCCAGTTTCGTTTGCATAGCGCCGCAATATCTTCCATACATCGCGACACAATTAGTTCCGCCATACGAACGTTTGCACCTGGATCAGAAGGATCCAGTTGGAGAGCTTGCTCCGCTATTGAGTACGCCTTTCCACCCAGTCCACGCAAGGCTTGCGAGTAACTAACCAAAGTCGGCACGTCATTGGGCGCATCCTCCAGGACGTCTTCTAGCAAGCGTCCAGCCAGCAAAGGATTCCGCGCCATGACGACGCGGGCTAGGCTGAGGCGCGCCTCCAAAGGGTCTAGACAATCAACAGCTAACGGTTGCGAGTTGCCTGGTTCAAAATCGACCGTCCTTATCGGCAGGTCCTTGCGCTGGAAATAACTGCGCAAAGGAACGGTCAAATCGTCTGAGTTATATCCGGTAAATGTACTGATCGCTTCAGAAGAAGACATCCCGGCATCGATTGCCACCAACATGTCGTCAATGTGTTTTTCGATGGGTTCATTTTGTGTACTTTCTCCGTGGTAAAGAAAGTGCACGACGGCCCACGCCTTCTCATAGACGCCCGGTAAAACATGTCGCGACCAATCAACCGTATATTTCTCATCAAGAATCTGGCCCACCCGAGGTCGCCGATTGAGTATCCGGCGAGCGTTTGGTGTAACGACGGGTCGGCCCACAAGAGCACGTGTTGGCGAGACAAATTGGGCCGTGGAAAGGTAAACGGCAAAGCCTTCCTCAAACCAGATAGGCAGGTTTAATGAGCTATACCTTCGCAGCAGATAGTGAGTGTACTCGTGAAACGCGACTTGAAAGCGCCCTCGAGCCCCCTCGTCTGGACCAAACACAAGCATGTGCTCTTGAAACGACGGCTTCATGAAACCTGCTATTTGGTTGTTGTCGAAAGTCTCTCGAAAGTCGTCTTTGTTTTCGAAAGCGAGAACGCGCAGGGGTCTGACTTGTTCTTGGTCAGTGTTCAAAAGTTGCTGCGCCATACGATGAAAGTCTTCCAACGCTCTCGCCAGCTCTAATCCGTCGTTCGGCTCGATATCCGTTACAAGGTCAAAATGGGGCGTCGTTATCCGGCACCACTGATGGTCAGCGATACTAGCCGAGGCAAGACTTGGCAGGCACACCGCGACCGCGAGGCAGCGGTAGCATCGGCTCATGACGGTCCGTAAACTCACTCGAATGAAACAGATTGCATGCACTGTGCTCGTACTGTTGCCATCCTTAGCAATGGGTGCCCCAACCTCAGCCCCGTGGTTGCCCCTAGATTGCCATGCCGAAAAAACCGTAGGCTTGCACGATTACGTCGAGGCTGAAAGTAAGCCGGTCGAGATGTATGAGCCTTCAATCTTTTTCGCTTCCCGTTTTACTTTGCGCGAAAACCGGACGTTCGCTACGTTTTTGGACCAAGAAAACGTTGCCCTCTACGTAACAATGACGGACCAGCAATCTGGCGACGTGAGCGAATTTCAATGCGACACCGTACGGGGCACGGGAGATACGTTTGGGTACAGTTGTCGTAACTCGCCGCCATCAGACATCCTTATGTTGAATCCAGAATCAATGCGCTTCACGCGTGGTGCGGTTGGGGGATGGACCTTTTACTCAGCGGGCGATGGTCACAATGGCACATCGCTTTTTGTCGAATACGGACTATGTCAACAGGTGGAAGACATGACGACAAACACCGAAGAATTTTAATCGTCTTGGACGATTGCCTCTTTTGCGTCTTCCAGCACAGCCTTTACGACTTTATCGACGTCGACCAGCGTGCTCTCATCCAGCACCTTTTCAGCCGTCACATTAATCACCTCAATCGCCGCGAGGCTTTCTTCGACGGTTAGCCGATGCACTTTGACAACATCATCACCAAACGACATTGCGGCTAAGATGCTTGCCGCTAGGAACAGAAAAATCTTCATCTTGTAGATTTCCGAAGTGAGTGGAATCACCAAATAAACCATCCAGTGCGGGATTCTAACAAAAGTCCCAAAGGGAGATCCCGTCACTCGCATAAACGTCTATAGATTACGCCAGGTTGAACAGCCGCTCCAGTACGATATCAGCGCATCGACTACTTTCTGACAGTGTCTTATGGGTTGCAGCCTTTATGGGCATTCGCGGACTTACATGGGATAGGTGTATCTGGCCATTTTCGTGTAATTTCAGCAAACCTCGCGCCAGTTTATTGGATCTCTTAGGCCGTTTGAGTGGCAATTCCATGACGCCCACGACGGCCCCAGCGGACAGCGCCTCGTACAACATGGATACGCTATCAGCCGTAACCCACACCTGAGTCGCCTTGGGTAATCTTGATTCAAGAAAATCAGGCGTTGCATCCTGCCATCTCGTGTAGCCACCATCGGCAAGCACCTTCAGCGCACCACTCATGGAGGAGGGCGTCCGGCGAGAGTCACAGATTGTCCAATCAAGCTCTGGGTTGGCTTGCATCACCGATTCGATTTGACACAAAACCTCGTCGTCATTCCATTCAAAGTGACGATTAATGCCCCCAAGTAGAATCAACCCAACATTCGCGTCTTTCTCAGATGGTTGCGTCGGGCCGATTACGCCTAACGTTTCAATCACATTCTTCGCCTCTCGGGATCGATCGTGATGTGGCGCAAATACCAAATCAAAGAGTCCAACGGGCAGGGAAGGACTCATGAGTAGTACCGTACGTCCACCACAGAATAACCGCGTCATCAGCATAGGCCGGTGCGTTGCGTGGCCCGCACCTATAATGAGATCCGGTCGAGGGTGGCCGAGAGTGCGTTTTTGAAGGCGTGCCTTAATCTCGGCGCCCCAAGTATTCGACGTTCGAACATCAAAGTCTCGAACATCCACCGATATTTTTTGCGCCAAAGCTTGCGTTAGCCCGAGTGTCTGTTTCTCGTGCCCGAGCTTTCCGTCAACGAAACGCCAAACCTGAAGCGTCCCCGGGATAGAACTCGCCGGCCTAGTTAGTTTCTCGGCCATCCAGAGGCCACTTCATGTCCATCGGAAAGCGGTGTGCGGTCGAGCCATTCGAAATCGTCGTCTACGCGAATTAGGTGATCAACCAACACATGCAACGATCTAGGACGCTTATTCACCGGAACCGATCGTTTGATCCATACCGAGCGAAGGATTTTCTTCAGATGGTCGACCCACAATTTTCGCTGGGACCCCGGCGACGGTCACATGCGGCGGCACATGATCGAGAACAACACTTCCCGCTCCCACTTTCGCTCCCTCGCCAACCTCTATGTTCCCGATTACTTTGCTTCCCGCTCCCAATAAGACCCCTCGTCGAATCTTGGGATGTCGATCACCCGAGTGTTTCCCCGTTCCACCCAAAGTCACGGAATGCAGAATGGACACATCGTCTTCGATCACAGCGGTTTCGCCAACAACAATTCCGGTGGCGTGGTCGAGCATCAATCCTCGTCCGATGACCGCCGCAGGATGTATATCAACTCCCAATCCCACACTGATCTGACTTTGGAAAAATTGAGCTAGCGTGTGTCTTCCGTGCGTCCACAGCCAGTGAGCGATTCGATAAGCCTGTAACGCGTGATACCCCTTGAAATAAAGAAAAGGGGTAGATAGGTCCTCACAAGCAGGATCGCGTTGGTAGATGGCCATCACATCGATTTCGGCGGAAGCTAGGATGCCCGCATCATCGTTCATCGCTTCTTCGATAACGTCACGAATGAGCATGGTCGGAAGCATCGGATTATCGAGCTTACTCGCCAATCGAAAACTGAGTGCGGCTCGGAAACTTTTGTGATTCAGTACGGTCGCGTGGAAATAGCTGCCGAGAATAGGCTCCTCGACTGCCTTGGCTTCAGCTTCCGACCGCATCACCTCCCATACACCTTCAACCAGCGCCACGTCGTCTTCCGTCTTTTCAACCGAACCCGTCATGTCGAGAACCCTCCAAACCAGGCTGCTGTATGACCTGCGCGCGACTGCACGTCTCAAAAGACACCAGCCCGCCCAGGGTGAAGTGTCGTGAACTGGGTTTCAAGGCCCTTTGGTTGAGCTCGCGTGCGTATAATCTCGACCGCGGAGCATATTGATGAATACAAAATCCTTCAATCGCGTTGGTCTTGTTGGCAGGCAAGGCAATCCCCACGTAGTTGATTCGCTGCAGCGCGTTCGCACATTGTTGGAGGAAATCGGGGTTGAATATGTCCTCGAAAACGATACTGCCCAGATGCTCATGGCGGACAATATCGCGACTGAGAATCGTGACGATCTCGGTCACGACTGCGATCTAATCGTTGTGGTTGGAGGAGACGGTAGTATCTTAGGCGTTGCGCGCGACCTCGCGCACTCAGGTGTCCCTATTCTCGGCGTTAATCGCGGAGGATTAGGGTTTCTTGCAGACATTGCCCCAAACCAAATTGAACGTCAGGGGCGCGAAGTTTTGTTGGGCGAATACCGCGTCGAAAAACATTTTTTACTCGATATGATTGTCCGTAGCGACGGAAAAAGCGGGGGATCCAGTCCGGCACTTAATGACATCGTCGTCCATGCTGGCACGATGTCCCGCATGATGGATTTCAGCCTCTTTGTGGACGATGAATTCGTCTATCAACAACGTTCGGACGGTCTCATTATCGCAACTCCGACGGGTTCGACTGCTTATTCATTGTCGGCAGGTGGGCCGATCATGCATCCAGGACTGGATGCGATCGTCGTGGTTCCAATGTTCCCGCACACGCTGACCTCAAGGCCATTGGTTGTCCGTGGCGATTCGAAAATCAGGGTTGAGTTGGGCAACGCGGCGGATAAACCCATGGTGAGTGCAGATTCCCAAGTCGATTTCGTGCTTAAAGCAGGTGACCATGTCGAAATCGAAAAACATCCTCACCCCCTCAACCTGGCCTACCCAATAGGGCATAGTTTCTTCGATGCATGCCGCAGCAAACTCGACTGGGCAAGCCGACTTGGAGGCGGGCCTTAAGTTAGGTCTTCAGGACGATCGATGTCCCGAAAAATCCCTTGATCTCGAACCTCAACGTCGACGACATCACGGATATGATCGTCAATTAACACCCGCGCACCGCGGTCGCCCTTAAGATCCATAAGGGGGCCGAACAATCGACTGTTGAATCCCACCGGATTACCTGTTCGTCCACTTGATCTCGGACGCGCAATTATTGCCCCCGCCTCCAGCGTACGCGCAATTTGAGAGACTGTATCAGGCGAAACATAGGGCATATCGACAAGCCCAATGATGACCCAAGGCGCACTGTCTAAAGCTCTTACGCCGGCGGCAATGCTACGAGACATACCTTCGGTCGCGTCGCGCGCTACGACCCATTCGCAGGGCCTATTGACTAAACCCTGGATACGCTCATCGCCGGGCTTCACGACAACGAGCACCCTCGGACACACTCGTTCGTAAAGCGCCACCACATAACTTAGCAACGGCTCCTCATTAAATAAGAGCTTTCGTTTGTCTGATCCGAATCTGGTGGATCCTCCTGCAGCGAGGAGAAGAGCCGCGCCGGGTGGCTCTGGTGCTTCCGTCAACCGACGACAATTCCCGAACGAGCTGCTGCTGGCTCCGACTCATGCCCTACGGATCTCTCAAGAACCGACAGTTCTGATTTATCGGTCTCTAGTTGTTTTCGAATCGACGTAATTTCAGCCAATATCGAGAGTGCGATTTCGGGTGGCGTTTTACTCCCGATCGACAATCCCACGGGTGCATGCAGTCGATCCAATTCGTCAGCACTTATGTCGAGCGCTCGAAGCCGTTCCCTCCGACTTTCCGATGTCCGCGAAGAACCCATTGCGCCGACGTAAAACGCATCGGTTTTTAGAGCTTCCATCAAGCCCATATCGTCAATCCGAGGATCGTGCGTCAACGCTATTATCGCCGTTTGGCAATCGTTCGCGGATTCTCTGATGGCGTCATCGGGCATATCACAAATCTTTTCGACACCCGCGCCCGGGAAACCATCCAAAACATCTCGTCGCGGATCACAGACCACAACACGATAATCGAGCGCCTGGCCCATTTCGGCCACATACTGCGAAACCATACCCGCTCCTATAAGAAACAGTTGGTAGCGCGGACCATACGTTTGCACAAGTGTTTGGGCGTTTTTCTCGTAACGAAGTTCCTCAAATCGATCGACGTCGAACGTTGCGATCGAACGATCGTGAAGGTCCACTGTCCGCTGACAAAGATCGCGCGATTGAAGACGCTGCTTAATCTTTTCAAAGTGGGGCAGCATTGGAGCTTCCAACGCCTCGACGACAATGTCGAGGTGGCCGCCACACGGCAGGCCAAGCTTTTCAGCTTCCTCTTCGTCGTCGCCGTATCGGAAAAACTGTGCACGCTCGTGAGCTAGCTGCCCGAGTGTCAACTTCTCTAATAAGTCATCCTCAACGCACCCCCCGGAAAGTGATCCCACAATTTCGCCCTCGATATTGCACGTGAGCAACGATCCCACCGGGCGGGGTGACGATCCGTATGTCGCCACAACGGTTGCGAGCCAGCAAGGCTTTCCTTCGGACAAACACTCCACAACGCGCCCAAGGACTTTTTCGTCAACTGCTTGCATTCAAACGCATTCTCTCACCATGAAAAACAAGTTTATCACTGATAATTGTTTGCGAGCCGCCGTCTTGCGAGTGGAAGGCCCTCTGTTCTAGATTTATGGTTAATCCGTATGCAACTACTCAAACACCAGCCACGCCAGCGCATAAGCCTCCAACTCGATGGAATCGTTCTATGACTACCGATTTAAACACCGTACGACTGGAGGACTATCGTCCTTACCCCTTCGAACTGGAGACAACCCACCTGACCTTTGACATCGGTGCAGATCACACCGACGTCGAATCGACACTCTCCTTCCGTCGAACGGACGACGAACAAAACGAATTACGCCTTGACGGCATTGACCTGGACCTGATGAGCGTTGCCATCGATAACCGTCTTTTAACCAGCAATGAATATTCAGTCGATGCGACCTCGCTATCGATCGTCGACTTGCCCGCGCAATTCAACGTAACGATCCGAACAAGGATCTACCCGGAGACCAATACCGCGCTTGAAGGTCTGTATCGATCCAGCGATCTGTACTGCACTCAATGCGAAGCCGAAGGATTTCGAAAAATCACCTACTACCCCGATAGGCCCGACGTCCAATCCAAGTTTACAACCACACTCCTCGCCGATGCGGATCGATTTAGCGTCATGCTTGCCAACGGAAATCTTATTCGCGATGAAATAATCCCCGATGGCCGGAGAAGCGTTACCTGGTGCGACCCTTTCAACAAGCCGAGCTATCTATTTGCGCTTGTGGCCGGCAATTTAGCTGTACTTGAGGACAACTTTACGACGGTTTCGGGTCGAGGCGTTGCGCTCCGCATTTACGCTGATTCGCACAACATAGACGCGTGCAAACACGCGATGGAATCGCTCAAACGTGCGATGGCTTGGGATGAAATCGCCTTTGGCCGGGAATACGACCTCGATACCTTCATGATCGTTGCGGTTGAAGATTTCAATATGGGGGCCATGGAAAATAAGGGCCTCAATATCTTCAACACGAGTTGCGTTCTCGCTTCGCCAAACACGGCGACGGATGACGCCTATATGCGCGTCGAAGGAGTAGTTGCCCACGAATACTTTCATAACTGGTCCGGCAATAGAGTCACCTGCCGAGACTGGTTCCAACTGAGTTTGAAAGAAGGTTTTACCGTATTTCGAGACTCAGAATTTAGCGCAGCAATGAATTTCCGGGACGTTAAACGAATCGAGGACGTGGATGCTCTTCGTACTATTCAATTTGCCGAGGATGCTAGTCCTTTGGCACATCCGGTGCGCCCAAGCTCGTACGTCGAAATTTCGAACTTTTATACGACGACCATCTATGAGAAAGGCGCAGAAGTCGTGCGCATGTTATCGATCATGTTGGGACAGGATAAGTTTCGCGCCGCAACCGATCTTTATTTCGCCCGTCACGACGGAAGCGCGGCGACCACAGAAGACTTCGTCGTCGCCATGGAGGAAGTATCAGGACTTGACCTGAACCAATTTCGTAACTGGTACTCGCAAGCTGGAACACCCCTTATCGAAGTGAAAGAACGCCATCGCGGGAACTCCATCGAGCTGCATTTGAGACAGACCTGCGATCCGAGTCCCAATCAACCAGCGAAGTCAGCCTTCCATATCCCGATCTCCATTGGGCTGGTTTCAATCGAGGGTGAAGATATTCTTGGTCAAGTCGGAGCTTCTAATGGGTTCGATATTAAGATCCAAACTAACCTGAACTTCGAAAATCCGAATGGCGATGGGACGCTTACATTTCATTTCGACCGCGAGGAGGCAACCATAAGAATAGAAGGTGCCCCGCCCAAAGCGGCGGTGAGTTTCCTGCGCGGATTCTCTGCACCTGTGAGGGTCGACTTTCCCAGGCCCGACACCGATGCCCTGCACCTCGCCTCGAGGGACACGGATGGCTTTGTACGATGGGATGCAGCGCAAACGATCCTTGGATCCACGATCGCCGCACGAACATCTAATACTCAATTCGCCCAGCTCTTGCTCGAGAAACTGTCGCATTCCGCAATGTCCGCTCCAGATGACGGTGAAGCCAAAGCACTATTGGCTTCCGCCATGACATTACCTAGTACGATCTATGTGCTCGATCAGAACCCAGGGCGTGACGTCATCGAACTGGATAAAAGGCGTGATCACCTACGCACCCAATTGGGCGCAGCGCTCGAAGACCGTTGGGATCAGATCGATAATCAAAATCGCAACGCTGGACCCTATCGGGCTGATGCCATATCAATCGCTCGGCGCTCACTAGGTCATCTCGCCATGGACTACTTGGGTGCCAGCGTACAGACACGAGAGCCGCAAACCGCATGGAACTTGTATTACGACCTGTACCAGCGAAGCGACAACTTGACAGACCGCTTGTTCGCTTTCTCGCGGCTGCTCCGACTGGAATCTTCGTTCGCAGAACAAAAATCGCGATTGATCCAAGACTTTTATGATCGATCTCATGCGAGCCCGCTAGTAACAGACAGATGGTTTTCGACTCAAGCCAGTTGCATGGTGTCTGGGACCTTACCGAGAATTATCGAACTCACGAACCATCCTGAATTTAACTTACACAACCCCAATAGAGCACGGGCGTTGCTGGCAACCTTCGCGACGGCGAACCATCGCGAGTTTCATCGGCCCGATGGCAAAAGCTATATCTTTCTAGCGAACGAAATACTAAAACTCGATTCGCTTAATCCCCAAGTCGCGGCCCGTATTTGCGCGCCACTAACGCGTTGGCAAAGGTTTGACGTTGCCCGCCAGGATAGGATGAAAGATTCCCTCGAACGTATCCAGCGCGACTGCCAATCCAAGGATCTTCGTGAGATAACCCAAAAAGGCCTGGTTGCCTGAGAGGGCCGAGTTCAACTGCTTTAAATATATCGGGTTTGCCGAATGATTCGTTAATACAGGTCGACCAAGCGGGTTTTGTTATTGCCGGACCGTTAATCTTGAGATAGAGAACATCATGCGCCGCGCGGATACGACACTTTTGTGGTTCGACTCATGGCATTTACAACGAGCTTGTCCACCAGATCACCAAAGGACCATCCAGCGGCTCGGGCCGCATCCGGATATAGGCTGGTCGGGGTCATTCCTGGCATCGTATTGACCTCAAGCAAAACGACTTCGTTTGTTGATGAAACGAGGAAATCCGAACGAGAGAGGTCGCGTAATCCCAAACATTCGTGCGCCCTAGTCGCATAATTCGCTATGTCTTCGAGGACATGGTCCGGTAGCGATGCAGGGATTTTGTGGACACTTCTTCCAGCCTCGTAACGATTGCGAAAGTCGTACCACTCGCCATCCGGTAATTCGATTTCGGTGACAGGGAACACAACCGTATTCTCTCCATCAAGATCTAGAACTCCGGCGGTAACTTCTTTTCCCTCAAAATAAGGTTCGACCAGCGCTGTATCCCCGTATCTTTGAGCATCGATGATGGATTGGGACACATCACCGCCATTGGGTAGCCGTGTCACACCTAGCGCAGATCCTTGCCGGAGCGGTTTGATCACTACGCGCATCCCAAAACGCTCTGAAATCGCAGCCGACGATTCGTGAGCATCGACGACGGAAACCAGTAAATCCTCAAGTACAGGCAAACCCGCCTCGCGAAACAACGTTTTCGCCACGTACTTGTCCATCGCTAGGGACGATCCCCGAACGTCGCTGCCAACATATGGAATACCTAACATTTCTAGGTACCCCTGTACCGTACCGTCCTCACCTGGCGGGCCATGTAATACCGGGAACACGACGTCCGGGGCGAATGCCGTAATGTTCTTGGTGATATTTTCGTCGAGCTCGATCAGTTCAACCAAGTGACGTTCACCCAGACTGAGTAAAACCTCACCCGCCGAAGAACGAGAGATCGCCGATTCGGCAGAATCGCCTCCCGCGAGAACTGCAACTTTCAAACTCATGAAAAGTTCATCAGATCGGCCCCGTCAAAAGCATGCGTTAGATCATCGGCTGGTTCAAAACGAAATACGCGAGCAAAAAACGCATACTCCGCGTCGATCACCCTCTGGATATTAGACCCCTTCCGAAATCCGTGCCCTTCACCTTCGAATTTCATGTACATGACGGCTATGCCTTTGTCGCGCAGTGCGCCGACCATAGTCTCAGCCTGATTGGGGGGCACAATCCGATCTTCAGTCCCCTGAAAAAATGCAACGGGACAATTAAATCGCTCAATCTCATGAAGGGGAGAGCGTTCGTCCAAAGCGTCGCCAATCAACTTATCTAGGTATCGAGACTCGAATTTATGCGTGTCGCGTGCAAGCGCTTTAAGGTCACCAATACCGTAATGGCTCGCACCGACCTTAAAGATTGGAGATGTTACTAAGGCGCGTAGGGTTGTATACCCACCCGCACTGCCGCCACGAATCGCCACCCGCGAAGGATCTATGCGACCCGAAGAAATCAAGTGTGTGACCGCGGCAACACAATCGGCAACGTCGACGATGCCCCATCGACCATCCAGCCTCTGTCGGTACGCTCGACCGAATCCAGTCGAGCCTCCGTAGTCGACGTCGACCACCGCCCAACCACGACTGGTGTAGTACTGAATTCGAAAATTCAGATCGCGGCTGGCATGGCCTGTAGGGCCGCCATGGCTTATCACCAACAGCGGTGGTTTTTGCGTTAAAGGACCAACGGCTAAAGGGTGTCGGGGAGGGTAAAAATTGGCGAACGTCTCAAGTCCGTCGGCATTGTCGTAGACAAGTTGTTCGGGAAGCGAAAAGTAATCTCGATCGATATCGATGGTTCCTTGGGCTGCAACTTTAGTTATCTCCGTAGTTGTCAGGTCCATTCTAACTACCGCGTTTAGGTCGTCTGGCTTACCAGCGACAAAAGCAATACCCGTCGCTGTTCGATTCAAACTAGCGTATGAACTAAACCCGCCCTCAAGCGGCGTAACCATTCCGTTATCAACGTCAACAAATACGAGTGCAGCAACTCCTTTATCGATCCTGTTCGCAACCAAAACGCGGTCTGAAATGGGCATATAGCTACGGATCCCAAAGGCCCATTGGGCGGCCCCGTACTCGGCAGCATCTTCGTTGATACAGTAAATGCCGGACGAGTCATAACTGTAGAGATTCCAGTAACCATTGGCATCGGAGACAAAAACCAAGCGCTCGGGAGTTAACCATTCCGGTTGAAATACCGATTCAGCGACACCACCAGCGACCAAAGTTTCTGTCACGATC
This sequence comes from uncultured Gammaproteobacteria bacterium, assembly GCA_913030615.1. Lineage (GTDB taxonomy): Bacteria > Pseudomonadota > Gammaproteobacteria > Pseudomonadales > Azotimanducaceae > UBA11889. The sequence goes on from CAJWCW010000031.1 coordinate 15,686, forward strand.
CTTCCTGTCGTATCCAAAGTTGTGACGAAGAGCTGGTTGCCATCCCAGGGCATATTAGGGTGGTCCCACACAAGAAAAGCGAGGCGTTCTGAATCACTCGAAAGACGAGGTGACGAGTAAAAATCGTGACCCGAATGAACTGCATCGACAGCCCCCGTCCGGCTATCTATCGCCACGAGTTGATTCACCGGTTCGGAAACAGGGTCATGTGTCTCACGAACACCAATAAGATTCTCGCGTCCGCTATCCCACGTCAGATCCGCATATCGGACGTTCTCGTCACCCGCAGTCAGCTGGGTGATCGCTGTACAACCATCCAATAAAGAGCACCGATAAATGTTTTGATCGATCGCATTAACAAAAAAAACACCATCGCCAGCGACACAGTATGCCCCGCCGCCGTATTCGTGAACGCGAGAACGCACGCTATATGGCGTAGGCGTAAGATCTCGCCGAACGCCTCGTGTCTCCAGTACGAGAACGCTCCGACCGTTCTCGAAGGGACGTTGCTCGATCCATAGGAGGCCGTAGTCGGAGTCTCGCAATTCAGAAAAATTAACTAAACCCGACACGGCTAACGTTGCCGTGACAGGGGATCTCCACTCACCGTAACTTTGTTCCGTTTGCGACTGGTCCATTGAACCGTCCTAACGTGTAAGCGAATTGCGGGCATCAACACGAACCCAACGTTCGTGGTCACGCCACCGACCATTGATATATAGAAAATCTTTCGAATCACCCTCTAAAGTGAATCCGCAACGCTGAACAAGATTCCTCGACGCGTGGTTATTCGGCTGGATGTTCGCCTCAATTCGGTGCAAACCTTTTTCCTCAAACGCGAGCCGGACAACCAGTTGCAGTGCTTCTGTCATATACCCGACACCTTGATGTGTTGCGGAAGAGTAATAGCCAAGCGATGCGCTAAGAAAGGAACCCCGAACGATGTTATTGATATTGATAACGCCTACGATCTCCTTGGTCCCAACGAGGCATACCACGAAACCTTCGTGGTCGTCTTGATGACAACGGCGCAAGTATGCTTTGAACATGTGCGGCGTTAGCGGCGGTGAGATCCAAGGTTGATGAAGTTCGGCACTAGCATTCGCGAGCGTTACGACTTCCCGCCTGTCAGACGATCGAACATCCCGTATGTAGACGCGGTTGTTACTCATGCTCAATTCAAATCTGTTCGGAACAAACTCTGCCGACGCCCGGGATTGACTTATCGCAACATCGAGTTCGATCGAACGGTTCGGATAGATTGCCCATCGGTCACTAATTCAACAAGTTCCTTCAAGATCGAAACGTTGATTACCACCCCCGTCTGCACACATTCCACAACGTACTGAGTAAATTACACTGAAAGACTATCGTGTAGATATTACGTCGAGCATTGTTCGTTCACACGGGAAGCTCAATATCGAAAAACCGACAAGCGTTCTCGACAGACGCATCGCGAATCACGCTCTCAGGACAACGTCTAAATCGCGCCAATTCCGCGATAACGAATTTCAGATATGCGGGTTCGTTACGACGCGTACCTAGTACTTTCGACATGGTTCGAGAAAGAAGGTAGGGCGCATCGGTTTCAACAAGCAAACGATCGATCGGGATCCTGTCGACTAATCGCCGGAGTCCGTCGCCGCGCCGCTCATCGCAAATCCATCCGGTAATTCCTACGTAAAAATCTTCTTCAATAAATCCATCAAGCTCATCGGAATTCCCGGTAAAGCAGTGCACGACGCATTTGGTTGGTGCGTAACGCCGAAGAACCGCCAACACTTCGCCGTCTGTATCGCGATCATGAACGAAGACCGGAAGTTCAATCCGGGCCGCAAGATCAAGTTGCGCCTCGAATACCTGCCGCTGCGCATCGCGCGCCGAATAATTCCGATAAAAATCAAGACCCATCTCTCCTATTGCTACGACATGAGGAGACGAAGTCAACGCTTCGAGCGTATCCAACCAATCCGGTTCAAGGTCATTCGCTTCATGCGGGTGTATACCGACGGTTGCGGACAAATACGCCCCATCCGTTGCAGCTAAAGCGATCGCGCGCTGACTTTCCAGGATGCTAGTACCGGTCACAACGATGTGTTGCACGCCCTCGCGCTTCGCCCGATTCAATACTTCCGCCAAGTCGTCAGCGAATACTGGATTCGTTAGGTTGGCCCCGATGTCAATCACGGAGCGAGGGGATTCGTCGTTCATGTGCCGCAAGGACGGGCAAGGGATTTCCAAGTAATTGCGAGTAGACGTAACTACCCGCTAATACGTTCTTAACGTAACTTTTTGTCTCTCGGAGCGGAATTTGTTCAATCCAAGCAACGGTCTCAATTCCAGAAAATCGCCGTAGCCATCCGTCGACTCGCGTCGGACCCGCGTTGTACGCAGCTGCCGCGACCGCCCTGTTCGAGTCATATCGAGCCATCAACTCGGCAAGGTAATGCGCACCCAAACGAATATTGACTAACGGATCCATGAGATCATCCAAATCAGGTTGCTTTTCTCTAATCTTGTCCGCGGTTGATCGCGCCGTTCTTGGCATCAATTGCATAACGCCTCTTGCTCCTTTCGGCGAAACTGCTGAAGGGTCAAATACACTTTCTTGCCGCGAAATGGCGAAGAGAACCGGTAGCGGAATCGACGTTTCGAATGCGTGTCGACGGAAGGTATCTATGAATGGAATCGGAAACCGGACAACCAAGAAATCATGCAATTCGGCGCGGTTCGCTGCGACAACAGCTTGATCAAACCAGCCCATTTCGACGAGGTAAAAAACCAGTTCCGGTCGAAATTCCTTGTCTAATCCTTCAAAGAGATACAAAAATTCCCTTCGTGCATTCGGTAAGTCGCCGACCGCGTAGAGCTCACTCATTCGACGGACACCCGGTAATGCCTTAAGTGTCGCGGCGTTCGTACGATTAATTGATAGTTGTTCTTGGTTCAAGGCTGGCTCCAAATTCATTAAGAGCGCGGCCAAGAAACCATAATACGTTCGTTCACTAGCAAGTTCTTGTAGACCACTTACCCCTTCAGCATCACCCAATTCAATTAGGGCTTTGCCGTACCAGTATCTCCATTTGGGCGTGTCTCGGTACGACTCCGGCATGGAACGAATCCATTTCGAAAGATCGTGATAGTTCCTCGTACGTGTGCTTTGGTCTGCTAACACCTCAAGGATCTCAGCCGAATACCGAGGCAATTCAGGTGCAACGTCATTCCCAAATTTTGACAGCTCAATGACTAGATTTTCTGCGATATATTGGCGTTGATAGTCAGCAAATTGATATTCCGTTTGGTAACGCTGCCACAAAGCCATCGCTTTGACAGGATCCCGCCGCGCATACCGCAAAAGACCGTGGACTATGGTTTGGCGGCCGTATAGGTCATCTCTGAATTTATTGATATTTCGAATCGTCGAAGGTCTGACGTGGACGTCGTAATAGGTTCGAGCGGCCGCTGACACCGA
>CAJWCW010000032.1 GCA_913030615.1 uncultured Gammaproteobacteria bacterium
CTTGGACACCAGGGCCCGCACCATACCTAATGACTGGATGTTTAATCAAAAACGTATACACGAGACCTGCGCCCAGCGCACTCATCTTCACCCAAAACGAATAACTGTAATAGCACTTCACCGCTTCAGACAAAAACAGCGGGACGCCCGTCGCGACCAAAGTAAGAATACTGCCTACCAACCACGGTCTTACCGTTCTCACCAACTGCTCTGGCGTTCGGCTGCGGATTCCGACCCCGAACAATCGTAAATCCACCATCAACAAGGAACCGCCAAGCACCGAAAGTCCCAACAGATGAACCGCCTCGAGGGCTGGGAACAGCCAGAGCGACTCCCTAATCAGCACGCCAATACCCGATTGCTCCAGTGACTCAAAAACATCTAGCAAGCTCATGCGTCCGCGAGCTCGACAATACAGCCCGATAACCAGTACACAAAATCGGACTGAGGTCGGTCACAATCAAACCAGTTGTACGCAATCATTCTCCCAAACACGATCACGCCCGCCCACATGGACAGAGAAACTGCGCCAGACACCCTTGCCGATCGGGGCGGCCGTTCGTCCGAATCCCAGACAACTCGATTTTTTTGTACGCGCCTATGGAACCGCCAGACATTAAAGGCAGCGACCAAAAGAAATACGACCTTGAACCGAAACCAAAGGCTCTGATACGTGCGGACCGGAATGGCGTAAAAAAGAAGCACGCCTGTCAAAACCATGACAAAGGCCCCCGCCACCGTCCACGGCAAAATGCGCGCGTTGATTTCAGAAACAGGGACATCGCGAAACGCGAATCCCAACAGCCGAAGGTCCACCATGGCAATCGTGCCGGCAAAGAGGAACAAAGCGACAACGTGGGTAGATTCAATTAACGGATACATATAAAAAGACTCGTGGAGCGCAATACTCCACTCCGTCTCTGCAAGCCATTCACAAAAGGACAGAAGCGTCATTGAAAGAACTCGACTTTAGTTGACTGCAAACGCACAGGGACGCATCCACCGCTCCCCGATCGCAAGTCTCCAATGTACCCTAGGGTTGGGAGTCAATGGTACCTACAAGTTGAGGTTCTCAACTAAACTCGACTCCTGTGTTTGCGTCTTATTCAACACAATGAGATCCTTGCCCCGATCGCTTAGTCGTGTCTTAAGTCCCTCATGTTGACGGGAACGATCCTCTGCTCACGTAGATATCGTTTAACCCGTGGACGACCGATGTACCGAGTGGATAGACATGACAAGTAGCACAGACAACACTGCCCGGGACAAACCATGAGCAAGATCGTATTGGGGATATTGGCGGCGGCATTCTGCACGATCGTCGCAGCGAAACTGGCATATGACGCAAGCGCCCATCCGAGCGCAGCCAGACTCAATGAACCCTGGGCACAAAATAAAATGGAATTTGTCGCGTGGAATGGGAACAACTGGACCGCCTGGATCCGTGATGAGTCCTTCGAGCACCGACCTCAACACGAAGGCACCTGGCATCCTCATGCCAATCCAACCCTCTCCTATATCAACTGGGACGGCGAGCCTACCAAAGCGACCATTGAGGGCGAGACGTTTGTCGTAGCCCCACACGGCATGGACTCATCCCGCCGAGATGCGATCAGATACCGCGATTGGGACGGCGAAAACCGCCTCCGGACGTATAACCAATTGCAGCGTTGAACGTTCTCATTTATTGTTACGCCGCCGCGAAGCGCTGGACAATTTCGCGGCGTGATTTAGGTCATCGAATGTCGGTTTCGCCTGTTTGCTTAATGCTCTCGAAACCCGCGGTTCCGATGAGGCTCAACGGTCAGAACCAGAAGTACGGACGAAGTAATTTAGACACGAATTAGTTAATCAACCTGGGCTAGAACTTTGATTTCTTCCACCAGCGCGCGCGTGCGTGGCCTGTGCACATTGTTGTTGTTGATCGTTCCGCAAGTCGTGTTCGCCGTCGATCTCGATATGCGCCAAGGCGTCACGGCGATGAGCCAGGATATTCACTGGCTGCATACGGTCATGCTGTGGGTCTGTATCGTCATAGGCGTTATTGTCTTCGGCGCCATGGGCTACACGATTTTTGCCCACCGGCGCTCCAAGCATCCTGAACCCGCCAACTTTCACGAACATTTGGGCGTGGAAATCGTATGGACCCTGATCCCGGTCATCATTCTGGCGGTGCTTGCTTATCCAGCCGCAAAAATGCTGATTGAAATAGAGGACAATAGCGACGCAGCTCTCACCGTGTTAATCACTGGATCCCAGTGGAAGTGGCACTACCAGTACTTAGAACACGACATCGGTTTTTACAGCAACATGTCGACGCCGCGCGAACAAATTAACAGCTGCGGTGGATGGTTCCTCACTGACACATTTTGCGACTTGCCAGACGGAGATAGTGAGGCGGGCAAAGCCGAACGCGATGCCAACGAACACTACCTGCTCGAAGTCGACAACCCGCTGGTGTTACCTTCGAATCGAAAGGTTCGGTTTCTCACCGCATCCAACGACGTGATCCATTCTTGGTGGGTGCCGGATTTTGCAGTCAAACAGGATGCAATCCCCGGGTTTATTAATGAAGCCTGGACCAATGTCCCCGAGACAGGTACTTATCGCGGGCAATGCACGGAACTCTGCGGGAAAGACCACGCCTTCATGCCCGTCGTGGTTGAAGTCCGAACCGAGGATGAATTCGATCAGTGGGTCGAGGATCAGCGTATCGCCAAGGAACTCGCCTCCGGACAGGCCGTGGCAGATCGAGAAAAAACTTGGACGCTAGCCGAACTGGTGTCGATTGGCGAGGAGGTCTATTTAGCTAACTGCGCCACCTGCCACCAACCCAATGGAGCTGGCCAGGGCAGCACGTATCCAGCATTAGACGGAGGGGAGATTGCCGTGGGTCCGATGGCCGCACATATCGATCGCGTTATGAACGGCAAGGCGGGGACCGAGATGCAAGCCTGGGCACCGCAACTTTCGGATCGAGATATTGCGGCGGTAATTACTTATGAACGCAATGCCTGGAGCAATCAACCCGATGACAATATCGTTCAACCCCTCACAATCTTCGAGTCTCGGTAAGGCGAATTTGTAATGGTCGCTCACGCAGAACACATCCCCCATCGTTCCGGCCTTGCGGCTTTCCTGTCGCGCTGGCTACTGACTACTAATCACAAAGAAATCGGCTCCCTGTACCTGTGGTTCGCGTTTTCGATGTTTTTTGTCGGCGGCGCGTTGGCCATGGGTATTCGGCTCGAATTGTTCATGCCCGGCATCCAGTTGATTGAGCCCGCGTTCTACAACCAACTCGTGACGATGCATGGCTTGATTATGGTGTTCGGCGCCGTGATGCCCGCCTTCGTCGGTTTGGCCAATTGGCAAATACCGCTGATGATCGGGGCACCCGATATGGCCTTGCCGAGGCTTAATAACTTCAGCTTTTGGATCTTACCGTTTGCTTTTGGCATGTTGCTTTCATCCTTCTTCATGGAAGGGGGCGCACCCAATTTTGGTTGGACCTTTTACGCCCCGCTCTCCACAACGTACGGGCCCGACAGTACTGACTTCTTCATCTTTGGCGTCCACTTGATGGGGATTTCTTCCGTACTCGGCGCCATCAACATCATGGTCACCATCTTCAACCTACGTACGCCGGGCATGAAATTGATGGAAATGCCGTTGTTCGTCTGGACCTGGCTGATCACAGCGTTCCTACTAATCACCGCGATCCCAGTTCTGGCGGGTGCCGTCACCATGGTACTCACGGACCGCCACTTTGGGACCAGCTTCTTCTCCGCCGATGGCGGGGGAGACCCGGTCATGTTCCAGCATATTTTCTGGTTCTTCGGGCATCCCGAGGTCTACATCATGATCCTGCCCGGGTTTGGGATAGCATCACAAATCATCCCCACGTTTGCGCGCAAGAAGTTGTTTGGCTACAACTCGATGGTGTACGCCACCGCGTCGATCGCGATTCTCTCGTACGTTGTCTGGGGGCATCACATGTTCACCACCGGCATGCCGCTGGCGGGTGAGCTGTTCTTTATGTTCTGTACAATGCTGATCGCAGTACCGACCGGGGTTAAAGTCTTTAACTGGGTCGCCACCATGTGGCGCGGATCGATGACGTTCGAAACGCCCATGCTATTCGCGATCGCGTTCGTGATCCTTTTTACCATCGGTGGATTTTCCGGCCTGATGCTTGCAATGGTGCCCGCCGATTTTCAATACCACGATACCTATTTTGTTGTTGCTCACTTCCACTACGTGCTTTATCCGGGCGCTATCTTCGGAACCATGGCCGCCGTTTACTACTGGTTGCCCAAGTGGAGCGGACACATGGTGGATGAGTGGTGGGGAAAATTGCATTTCTGGACCGCCATCGTTTTCGTGAACTTGACGTTCTTCCCCATGCACTTCTCGGGATTGGCTGGCATGCCACGTCGCATCGTGGACTATTCGCACCAATTTCAAGACTTCAATTTAGTCTCGAGTTTCGGAGCGATGGGCTTGGGTCTCACCCAGGTCCTGTTTTTGTTTATCGTCATTAAGACCATTCGAGGCGGCGAGCCGGCCACGGATAAGGTTTGGGAAAGCGCGGAAGGGCTTGAGTGGACGGTTCCTTCACCGGCACCGTTGCACACGTTTGAAACGCCGCCGCCGTGGCCGATCAACGAAACCGAGACTCATGAAGGGGCGGCGTAACTTATTCGAACCATGACGGATTTGAACAACAATTCAAAAGTATACCGCGGGGCCATCATGCTCGGCGCTCTTGCCGTCGGCATGTTCGGATTTGCCTACGCATTGGTCCCGTTGTACGAGGTTTTTTGCGAATTAACGGGCCTCAATGGGAAGACGTCGGGTCAGCGCGTTGAAATGCTCGCGACGGAATCGAATACAGGACGAGAGGTCACGATCCAGTTTCTTGCCCGAGTTGGGAACGGGATGCCATGGGAATTCAGGCCCGCTACACATCAGTACAAAGTGAAACTAGGTCAAACCAGTATCACCAACTACTACGCCCGAAATCGGGCCGCATACGCGGTTACGGGCCAGGCTGTGCCGAGCGTTTCGCCTGGGCATACTGCTGAATTCGTGAATAAGGTCGAGTGTTTCTGCTTCAATCAGCAAGCTCTTGAAGCCGGTGAAGAGATACACATGCCGGTCAAGTTTTACATCAGCGAAGAATTACCCGACGACGTTCACACAGTGACGTTGTCTTACACTATGTTTAAGGCGCCCTCACACGAGAACACAAGCCATATGGCCATGCTGTCGAGCAATCGAATATGAGTGACCAAGCACCCCGATATTACGTGCCGCACACGAGCTACTGGCCTATCGTTGGAGCGGTTTCGCTCTTTGTTGCCGCCTTCGGCGCCGCCACCTTCATCCATGAAAGCACCGACTTTATTGCTGCCGAATCCCAATACGGTGAGTGGGTGTTCTATATCGGTTTGATCATGATTGCTTGCATGATGTTCGGTTGGTTTAAGAACGTCGTTTCCGAGTCCGTGCGCGGCATGATGAGCGGGCTAATGGACGTGTCCTATCGCCAGTCAATGGCGTGGTTCATCGTCTCGGAAGTCTTTTTCTTTGGGGCGTTCTTTGGCGCGCTCTTTTACGCTCGGCTTTGGTCCGTCCCGTGGCTCGCCGGCGCAGGCAACAACCTTTGGACACACACGATCCTGCACCCGAACTTTGCCGACACGTGGCCTCTGTTTCTAACCCCCGACGGCACGCAAACTCAGACCATGGGCCCGTGGGGGTTGCCATTCATTAACACGCTGATCCTAGTCACCAGTAGCGTCACCGTGACATTTTCACACTGGGCGCTGAAAAAAAGAGATCGTATCGTCGCCGGTGCCTGGTTGGCGTTGACCGTCGGCCTGGGCATCGTGTTCCTCATCCTCCAGGTGGCCGAATATATACATGCATTTGACGACCTCGGCCTTACCTTAGGTTCAGGGATTTACGGGTCAACTTTCTTCATGTTGACCGGATTTCACGGCGCTCACGTGACCATGGGCACGATCATGCTCGCGGTAATGTTGTTTCGTATTTTCAGCGGGCACTTTACGCCCGAAAATCACTTCGCATTTGAAGCGACGAGTTGGTATTGGCACTTCGTCGACGTGGTTTGGTTGTTTCTATTTACCTTCGTTTACTGGTTCTAGCCAAGGTTGTACATGAACCCCAACGCCAACAGACCGAGCAACATAACGCCAAGCGCAGCACGAATGCCGAGCGAGGTGACCATTCGATCTGTCGTGCCACCGTCTTTGACAAAGAAAAACAGCGCGCTAGCAAGCGTGACAAGAATACCGACCATCACAACAATAATGAGGAGATTAAACATCTAGTTCAGAGGGCGTTGTACGGCCTCGCAGCGAATCAGGTTGACAGCATGCCGCCACGAACCACCGAAATCAAAGTAACCGTCGAACTTAACGACCAGAACCTGCCGACCGGTATCGCGTGGCAGGCCATGGAAGGCGAAGAGAAAGGTGACACGGCATGTCAGGCCATGATGCTTTCATTTTGGGACAGCGAGAAACAAGCGGTTGCAGCCATTGATTTGTGGACAGAAGAGATGACTATCGAAGAAATGAATCACTACTTTTATCAAGTAATCCACAAGCTAGCGGATACATATCTTCGAGCGACCAAAGACGATGCGATCGCGCGAGAAATTCACGCCTTCGGCGATGGGTTCGGCAAAACATCCGGTGTCGTTGAGGACCGAGAACAAAGTACATGAATGTATCAATCCAACCTGCGCTGAAGTCTCTGCAAACGGCGGCCCTGATCGCGGTGGTTGCGGTCGTTGGGATTTTCGTCGGCTACTTTATCGATTTCTTGATTACGGACAATCCCGAGGTATCGGCTCCAGAACAGCCCATCGCGTTCAGCCACAAAATTCATGCAGGCGATAACGAGATTCCTTGCCAGTACTGTCACACGGAAGCACGGCGCTCGCCTTCAGCAGGGGTACCGAGTGTTAACAAGTGCATGGGGTGCCATAACGAGGTCGCCACCGAAAGCCCACTGATTCGACAAGTCAGTGAGTATTGGGAGAACAAGGAACCTATTCCTTGGGTTAAGGTCCACGATTTACCTGACTTCGTGCACTTTACCCATAAACGCCACGTTCAGGCAGGTATTGCGTGCCAGACCTGCCACGGCCCTGTTGAGACCATGGACAAGATCTCAGTTCACAGTCGAAATAACGACGGCCCCACGCTGTTGGCAAGTACCACCGGTGAGATTATGAACAGTGAAACGAGCGCGGTGGCGGCCACGCAAAACGATCATTGGGAGATGGGACTCTGTCTCAACTGCCACAAACAACACGATGTCGTGGACGGCAAAGCCGTCCGAGTAGACGACGGCGGTTTTGATAACGGCCTCGACTGCTGGACCTGTCACAAGTAGGCGGTTAGCGGAATGCCAAATATAGATCGCAGAGACTTCATCAAACTCGTGGGCGCCGGCGGCGTCGGCGTGGGTGCAGGTGTGGTCCTGAGAGAATCCATCAAGCACCCAAAGGAACATCTGATCCCCCATGTACTTGCGCCCGAGGATTACAGCAGCGGGGTGGCGACGTGGTACAACAGCGTGTGCTCAATGTGCAGTGCTGGTTGCGGTATTTCCGTGCGTACCCGCGAGGGTCGCGCCAAGAAGATCGAAGGTAACCCGTCGCATGCCGTCAATCAGGGCGGCCTGTGTGCTGTCGGGCAGGCCGGCTTGCAGGTCCTCTACAACCCCGATCGTCTGACCGGACCTCTACTCCAATCCGCCAATCGAGGCTCCGATGGCTTTACGCAAATTACCTGGGAAGACGGATTAACTCGAGTCGCATCTCGGCTCGACGTGCTTCGAGCAGCTGGCCGAGGAAATCGCATCGCGCTGTTGACGCGAGGCGTCGGGGGACATCTTGCCGAGCTGCTGGAGAGCTTTGCCGAAGGAGTTGGTACAGACCAACTCCACCATTATGACTACGACCATCCGCATGCTTTGTACGCCGCAAACGAGCGCTTCTTCGGTAAACAGCATTTGCCGTATTACGACTTGAGCAACACCCGTCACCTACTCTCATTCGGAGCCGACTATTTGGCTGGTTGGCTGTCGCCCGTTCACCATAGTCTTGGTTTTGCGAACAGCCGACACGGTGGCGATAACCGCGGGTACTTTGTTCAGATCGAACCCCGCATGTCCCCAAGCGGTGCCGCGGCCGACGAGTGGGTACCCGCGAAGCCGGGCACGGAAGGCATCCTAGCGTTGGGTTTAGCACATCACATCGTAGCGAGCGGTCATTACGAGGGTGAGGACATCAACGAATGGAAAGACGTGCTGTCGGCGTACACACTAGAGAAAGTCGCAGAAGAGACCGACGTTTCCGAGAGCGTACTGCGACGCCTTGCTGAATCGTTTGCAAACGCGAGTCCAAGCTTGGCCATTGGTGGTGACGGTGCCGGCAACAACAGCAACGGCGTGGACACACTGGTCGCGATCAACGCCCTCAACTATCTCGCCGGCAACGTCGGCGAGGTGGGCGGCGTCATTTTCAACCCGGACCCCGCCGGAGCAACATCGCACAGTCGCCAAGCGAACTATCAAACTCTGGCGCAGCTAGCGGAGAGCGCCCGCGCCGGCGAAATTGACGTACTCATTCTTAACGACGTGAATCCCGTCTTCACCATGCCACTCGCTTCTGAATTCAAGGCCGCGTTGGCACAAATACCTTTCATTGTCAGCTTGTCGAGCTTCATCGATGAAACATCGGCATTGGCCGACGTCATCTTACCGAGCCACACGTATTTAGAGAGCTGGGGCGACGCATTTCCGGAACAGGGGGTGGGCTTTTCTATCGGCGCCGTATCGCAGCCTGTCATTGCGCCCTTATACAACACCAAAGCTACCGGCGATATCGTCCTTGACCTGGCCCGTCGGATCGGCAAACCCATGCGGTGGGACTCTACCGAAGATTGCATTAAGGACGGCTGGAATAAGATCTATCAGGAAAGCGACTCGAACACGCGGACGGAATCTTTCGAGTCGTTTTGGACAGCGTTGCTAAAAGCGGGTGTTTGGGGCAAGAAAAATCACCTCAAGACCGACACCTCGCGGCCGAATGCAAACACAATCGCAAGCATCGGCGTCGATGCACCCACTTTTTCGGGAGACGCAGAACTTTATCCGTTTGTTTTGCAACCGTACCGTTCGGGCATGCACGACGGTCGCGCCGCTAATCTGCCATGGATTCAAGAGCTTCCGGATGCCATGACCAGCGTGGTTTATGGTTCCTGGGTAGAGATAAACCCAAAGACCGCGAAAGATCTTGGTTTAACCGAAGGCGATCTGGTTGATATTGAATCAGTAGAAGGTGCGGTCAGAGCACCGATATTGGTGTACCCAGCCATCCGCCCCGACGTCATCGCCATGCCCATCGGCCAAGGCCATACTAATTACGGTCGCTACGCGAGTAACCGCGGCGCAAACCCACTCGAAATTCTAAGTCCCTTAGTAGACGACAACTCTGGCAACGTCGCATCCAACGCCACGCGCGTGAAGATTGTGGCCACCGGAAAACACGTCGAAATCGTCAAGACCGGCGGTAAATCCCGCGATCTCGGGCGAGACATCGTACAAACGACGGGCGGCGATGATCATACCGCTCAAACCAACAGCATCCCGATAACGGTGATACCAACATGAGTTTTTTGGATCGCATAACCGAAGGTTGGCGGAAGAACCGCAAGCCTGGGTATTACGAAGATTTTGATTACCACTGGGCCATGACCATCGACCTCGATCAATGCAGTGGCTGTGGAGCTTGCGTTACGGCCTGTCAAGCCGAAAACAATTTGCCCATTGTTGGGGAAGACGCGTTCACGAAAGGTCGAGAAATTAAATGGCTGAGGATTGAGCATTACTGGGAGGGTGAGTATCCCGACGTCAAGCTCAATGTCATTCCGATGATGTGCCAGCACTGCGACAGCGCACCTTGTGAAACGGTCTGTCCGGTGAGTGCGACCTACCACAATCAAGATGGGCTCAATACGCAAATCTACAATCGCTGCATCGGCACCCGCTCTTGCGCTGTTTATTGCCCCTACGAAGTGCGCTACTTCAACTACAACGATCACACATGGGAAAGTCCACTAGACCAGCAACTCAACCCCGACGTCTCGGTTCGCGAAAAGGGGGTTATGGAGAAATGCACGTTCTGCATTCAACGCATTCGGCAAGCCAAGGACAACGCCAAAGACGACGGTCGGCGTCGCGTTCGGGACGGTGAAGTACAACCCGCCTGCGTCCAAACGTGTCCGAGTAAGGCAATGGTTTTTGGCGATCGAAACGACCCACAAAGCCAGGTATCGCAGTCGCTCAACGACCCTCGATCCTACAAGGTGTTGGACGAACTCAACACTAATTCTTCCGTGGTCTATCTCAAGAAAGTGGAGGCTGAGGGATAACCATGCACGGTGAACCAAACCAGTTGAAATATACGGATATTCACAACGACGTCGTCCGCTCGATTGTCGAAACCGGACCCAACTATTACATTGCATTGGTCACCGCTTTCGCCTTGACGCTCATCTGCTTCTTTTTCCCCTGGTTCTATCAGCTGTACTACGGCATCGGTGCAGCCGGGATGAACCACCCAAGTGTTTGGGGAACCTATCTCGCGAGCTTCATTTTTTGGATTGGCCTTAGCCATTCCGGGACACTTTTGTCCTGCGTGCTGCACATTACCAACAGTTCCTGGCGCAAGGCCATGTATCGAAGTGCCGAAGCCATGACGCTTTTTTCACTGGTTGTCGCCGCCATCATGGTGATGGTCCACGTCGGCAGGCCTTGGTTCATTCACTGGGCTGCCCCCTATCCCAACCAGATGGAAATGTGGCCCAATTTCCGCTCCCCTCTATTATTCGACGTTATGGCCATCACGACGTATCTCACGGGGAGTACCATCTTCATATACATGGGCTCTATACCCGATTTTGCCGCCGTTCGTGACCGCACTCGGGGGTGGCGCAATACCATGTATTCCCTCATGTCGCTCGGTTGGCGCGGCACCGATACTGAATGGCATCGATTGCATTGGGCCTACACTTTCTTAGCCGTGCTCATTATTCCTCTCGCCGTATCAGTGCACAGTATCGTGTCTTGGGACTTCGCAATGTCGATCGTGCCCGCACTGCACCAAACGATTTTCGCACCATACTTCGTCGTCGGCGCCATCTACTCCGGTACCGCAGGCATCGTGACGGTGATGTTCGTGCTCCGAAAATTTATGGATTTTGGTCAGTACATCACCGAACTTCATTTCGACAATCTCGGTAAGTTGCTTCTGGTCCTGTCCCTGCTTTGGACTTACATCAACGTCGTCGAAGTATTCACCGGTTTTTACAGCGGTGCCTCCGGAGAAACCGAGGCCCTGAACTACCGTTTGTTCGGATTCTATGCGCCGTTGTATTGGGAAATGATCACTTTCTGCGCGATTGCGCCGCTGCTCTGCGCCTTCAAGAGTTTTAGGACGTCGTTCGTCCCCATGCTGGTCCTATCAATCGCCATCAACATCGGGATGTACACAGAACGTTTCCTGATCGTCGCAACATCGTTGTCACGACAATACCTCCCCGATGCGTGGGGCTTGTACGTTCCCAGTGCGGTGGAGATATCGATACTTCTGGGGACTTTTGCGTTGTTCACCACGCTGTTTTTATTGTTCGTGAAGGTCTTTCCGAGCGTTTCCATGTACGAAGTCAAAGAAACCATGGAATCACCTAAGAAGTCGCCGCCCGCGGCATCGGAGGGGAGCCCGGCATGAAAAATTTCGTTGTTGGACTGTTCGGAGACCCCGAGTCGGCGCTTGCTGCAGCGGGGTCAATTCAAACCGCCGATCTTGGCACCCCCGAATTAATGTCTCCTGTACCCATGGAGGGCGTGGAAGAAGTTCTCGGTGAAAAAAAATCGGTGATTAAACGATTCTCCCTCTTTGGCGCAATCTTTGGGGGTATATCGGGTTTTCTACTCGCCGCAATCACGGCTGTGCTGTACGCCCACCCAACCGGTGGTCGGCCCATCATTACCTTTCCGCCGTATCTAATCATTACGTACGAATTAACGATCTTGTTCGGGATTGTTTTTACCGTGATCGGTTTCTTTGTAAGCGCACGGCTTCCGAATGGACTTTGGACTGCCTGGTGGAAACAAGACGAAAACCGCCCCTATGTACCGGAAGCCGCTGTGAATAAGTTCGCCGTGTCGGTCACATGCACGAGCAACGAAAGCGTTCAACAGGCAGAAGCCATCTTGCGAACGGCCGGTGCCGAAGAAGTCCGCGACGTCACGGAGGAAAATTGATGGGCCACCAAGTGACGCATACGTTCAAGCATCGGTCATTCCGACGTTTTTCGTTAATCATCTTGTTTGGGTTGGCCGCATTCAGTTGGGGCTTTCCCTGGGACCAAGACATGGTCGACCAAGCGCCCGTGAAAGCACAGGAAGCGCCCAGACCGGGCGATACCGGTGCCGTTCCTATTACCGGTGGTGAGACCCTACCCGCACCGGTTACTGAAGAAGGCATGTTTGCAGCCAAGGAAGCCGCCGCTTCCTTGGCCAATCCAGTCCCAGTGAGTCCAGAATCTCTCCAAATCGGCGGCAATTTGTACGAGATCAATTGCCGTGTCTGCCATGGCAAAGGGGGCGAAGGCGATGGGTCGGTGGGCCTTAAGTTTGCAACTAAAGCGCCCGTCAATTTGAACGAGGCATACACTCAGGACCAGACCGATGGCGAGATCTTCTTCACACTCACGCGAGGTCGAGGACTGATGCCTCTTTATCGCGATGCGATAAGCGCCGAGGAGAGATGGCACGTCATCAATTACCTCAAAACCCAGTTTGGTGAGCAATGAACCAGCCAATCCCATCTTCTAGTCAACACACGAAGTCGCCGTCGACAAGATCTGCCGACGTGAATCTGCTGACGAAACTACTCGGCGCAATCGCGATCGCGAGCCCCGTTTACGGATCATCCATGGACGTCACGGGGCCCGATTACGGACTCTTGATTGTTTCTTTCCTCTTCTTGATGGGCGTTAGCCAAGTCGGCGTCGTGTTTTGTGCGATTTGCCGCTTAGTCTACGCGCAGTGGGCCAAGCCCTTTTACCGATTAGCCGAACTTAGCACCATGGCTTTCGCACCCTTCGCCATTGTCGGTTTCATCTTAATTTTCATGTACGAGCAAGAGCTTTTTTATTGGCTCAACGCGTCCGCCGACCTTCACCTGAGCGGCATAACCGCTTCTTGGTTAACCAGCGACGGGCTGCTCTATCGAAACCTTTACGCGCTCTTGGCCTTTTACGGGCTAAGCTGGTTTTACGTGAGCAAAGGCATCCAGCAGGATCGATCAAACCAGGAAGAACTTCAGCAGCGCAAAGTCGAGCGTCAATTGTTTTTATTGTCGCCTTGGGTCATCGGCGCGTTCGTTCTCTGCAACACGTTGATCGCATGGGATTTCGCCATGATGATCGTTCCAGCGAGCCATGGGCACCAGTGGGTGAGTACCGTTTTCCCAATTCACTTCTGGTTTGGTAGCGTTTTCGCCGGAACCGCGGCATTGATTGCGTTCCCCGCTCTGCTCGGACGGAGAAGCAACTCCCCGTTCAACGAGCGCCATATTCGTCAACTGAGCACGTTGGTGACTGCCTTTACTTTGTTGTGGCTGTACTTTTATTGGTCCCAGTTCTTTGTGATTTGGTTTGGCAACATGCCGCATGAATTCGAACCGCTTTGGCGTCAAATGTACGGCCACTACGCGCCTTACTATTGGACGATGATTTCGGGCTGCTTTTTCATCCCGCTGGCCGCTCTCATATTTGCCGTGATTAATCGGTCCACCGTCGCCATGTGCGCCGTTGCCGTCAGCATCTGCGTCGGGGCCTGGGTCAACAAGTATTTGATGATCATCCCGGTGTTTTCAGACGACGCCCGTCTGAGTGATAGTCTGGGGCAACTCGGACTTTCCGCCGTTTTAGCACTTGCTTTTGTCTCGGTCCTCTACGTACTCGCCAGGCGTTATTCGACGTACTCGAACTGGGAATTGAGCCTGAGTCCCAATCCGGACCGTTAAGCACTCGGGTGAGTGCCGACTCAAAAAGAATCGGCTTGCTAATGCTCGGGATACTCGTTTCAGGCTTGTTCGTCGCACTCGGTAATTGGCAGCTAGCTCGAGCCAACGAAAAAAGTGAAGCGCTCGAGCGATTCAACAGTCGCGGCCAATCACCGGCCATGAATCTCGCCAAATTCAACGTCACGGACATTGCCGGCGTGGTCGGGCGATCCGCCTTCACGAATGGAGGATACCGAGCGGGCACAACCGTCCTGCTCGATAACCAATCTTTAGGGAGCCGAATCGGGTACCTCGTTTACACCGTGTATCGGATTGCCGACACAGACCAGCATATCCTGGTGAATCGCGGTTGGGTTGCGGCGCTCGCCGATCCTCGACAAATACCAGACCTCGGACCAGAGCCCGTCGCTTCGGCGGTGTCTGGGCGGCTTAGTAACCCTCCTTCGGTAGGCATTCGACTGCGTGGCTCAGAGATAGCCGAGCCGATGGACGAAAGCGTCTGGCGGGTACAGCGAATTGATTTTCTCACGCTTGCGAACCTCTTTGACCTCAAGATCATTGGCTCTACCCTACTGCTCGACAACGCTATGCCAAATGGGTTTATTCGAAACTGGACCCCACCTGGGACAGATCAAGCGCGGCATCTCGGGTACGCATTCCAATGGTTTGCCTTAGCGTTGGCCGTGTTCGTAATTAGCGTCGGGTTATTTGTCCGATCCAAGAGACGGCCGCACTCGTGAGTTCTAAATCCGCACCGGCACAACGCAGGGGTCGGCTGATTCTGACGGGCATCGCGGCCGTATTTGTGATCCCCGTGATTGTTGCCGCGATGCTCACCATGGGTCCGCTGGAATGGCAAACAAAAAGGACCATCAACTACGGAATTTTGGTCAAGCCTGCGCTGGAACTTTCATCGTACGGACTCATGGTTCAAGGTGAAAACGAACCTAACAAGCGGACTGTGCCCGGGGACTGGTTCCTGGGAGTGTTCTACGACAAAAAATGCGCGGCAACTTGTGAGCGCCTTATCGACCAAGTAAACCGTATCCAAAACGCTATTGGACGCGATCGGACACGCGTCGACATCGCGATACTGAGTCCCGAACCCATGGCGTCTAACTTCAAGCAGCCCTACTGGTTGCTATCGGACGGCGATCGATTCATACGCGAGTTGCATCGTGCAACCAACTCGCAGCAGAAACTGCCCGTAGTACTGATCGTCGATCATCGCCGCCGCGTGGCACTCATGTACCCGCCAAAGGATGATGCACAAGACGCGCTTCGAGACCTGAAGCGTCTACTGAAGTCTTCCGCGCCTCCGTAATCATGCGCGGTCTAATCTCCCCCAAGCTGACCGTCGTCCATAAACACCTGTAGCGTAACGTCGTGCTCTACAACCTGTTCCGACAAAGCGTCTCGATTATGAATCCCACCCCGGTGGCTCATGACGGAATCCCGTTGACGTCGGTAGGACCTTCAATCTGGCGCGCCGACCGCGAAATCAAACTCCCCTTCGGAATCACGCTACCGCTCAGCATGGTCGTCATGGCTAACGAACACCGTCAATTGCTGTTGTATTCACCAACCCTCCTCGACGATGCAACCCGTGCCGCCCTCGACACCTTAGGCACCGTCCGCTGGATCGTCAGCCCGAACCCTTTACACGGCCACTTTGTTGCGTCGTATCGACGAATCTACCCGGATGCCGACTACGTGATTCCCACCCAGGTACCAACGAAACATTGGCAATCTTGGTTTGACACCCTGATTGTCGAAACGCGCGACGATTACGCCGAAATCTGCGGTTATCACCACGCTTCGCGCACCCTTATTCTTTCAGACCTTGCGTTCAACGTTCGAAGGGCCAACGTGGGAACCCGATATCTGCTGCGTCTCAACGGTGCATGGAGGCGATTTACACCGACGCGCTTACAACGCCTACTCGTGCTCAAAAACCATTCCGCCCTAAAAACGTTCCGTCGGTGGGCGCTCGACCAAGATTTCTCTCAGATATCCGTTTCCCACGGCGCAATGGTGACCGACGGCGCGGCACTCGCGTTTAAGCGCGCCTTCGCGCTGTGGCAGTCTTCTTAGAGTTCCGCCCGCCGAGTTGAGGGTTTGTTACGATGCTTGCTCGCGGCCCGAGATCACTCAACCACGTAGCATCTCTCAACCGTCCCAAGATTTGGTCAATAACGGAGGAAAAGAACATGGCGAGTGAAAATCAAGGAGCGTCAGTCGTATTGGCAGCCATGGCCGATGGCATCGGTGATTTAACCTTTGCCTCGGCGGAGTGGGTCGAAGCCGCACGTGAGGTCTTGACCGAAACCGTCGCTCACAACCAAGCGGGGCTCGCTGACATAGGCGAGTTCACGCTGTGCGAAGTCGCCCATAATCCGCCTGCGTATCTGCACGCTGGAAATAAACTCGCATGGCACGCCCGTTTCAGTGAAGCCACCGTCGATGTTAATACCGGCGAACTGGACGGATCCGAATGCGATTTCAAAGTCCAGGGCGACCACTCTGTCCTCAGCAACCTCGCCCGCATCCAATACCACGGGAAAGACCCGGGTCTCGTGGCAGCTGCGCAAGCGCGCTTAGGCAAACTAACGCGTTGGCAAATCGACGGTGCGTTACCCCAACATGCCGCGCTCGGCTCCGTATTAAAGACATTACACGACCACATGGCGGTTCGTACCATGCCACGTTTTACGTTCATGACACCTGAGTGGGTTAGTTCGGCCCGCCAAATTCTTAGTACCCGGGCCACCTCCGACAAGTATGCTCCGGGCATTCAGAACATCGTCTACACCTTTTCCGAAGAATTCACGGACACACCCCGTTACGCATTTCCAGATGGTTCACACGGTGGCTTTTGGGTTCACTGCGACCACGGCCACATCTCGATCGGTGCTGGACCGCTACCAAAAGCTTTAGAGCCGGCGGACGCTTTGACCAAGGGTATGTATACGCCCATCGTACCCGTCGGACGCACGGTCAATGCTGCCATGACCGACGAAGAGAAAGAGGAACAAGCCGCGTACGGAAAAGCGGCCTTTCGCTTTGACAAACAAGCAAACAGAGCGCCCGTCAATCAATCATCTCCCTCCGGCAAAGGGGCCATGCCGCCCGAACTCGGGCGAGTTTTTTTACCTCTTCACGACGAACTCTCGAAACGGACTTCCAGCGAGCTTCCCGCCGACTTTGACGATTCGCTCAAAGACGCATGGAGCGCACCACAGGGGTTCGATCGCGACGCCAATTACGACGCCTCGTGGCTTCGTTACAGCGAGGTCGATATCTACGGAGAACCTCGATCCTAATCCCTCCCGCGCGCTCAAGCAGTCGAGTCGTCAAGGCGGCTCTCTTCGTTGCATTCTTTGCCGGTGCCGTCACAAGTCTTAGCAAACCCGAATATTTCCCGGCGGCAATTAAGTTTGGTGCGAAAGACTGCTCCTTTTGCCACGCCAACGCTTCAGGTGGTGGCGGGCATAACGAACGCGGGACCTGGTTACTTGCCGAGCAAGAGCGACGTAGCGCTAGTGAATTGAGCGTTGAATGGCTTTCAGAAAGGGACGCATTGGTCGATCCACCCGAGACGAGCCCCATCGTCTCGACGCGCTTGATCGCGAAGACCCCATCCGAGAGACCCCGCCCCCCGACCGAACGCCCTTTTGATTATTCCACCTCATACGGGGACTGGCCTGCGTACGGAGGTGGTGTTGGAGCCAACAAATACGCCCCATTTGATCAAATCATGCCGGAAAACTTGGACCAGCTCGGCATCGCCTGGATCTGGGAATGGGATGACTCGCCAGATTGGACGGATCGCGCCACGCGTTCAAAAATGCCTGACGGATTCAAGGCGACACCCATTATGGCCGGTGGACGCCTTTTCGTGCGTAGCCGTTACTCGGTCGCGGTGGCGTTAGACCCCGTCTCGGGCGAAACGCTTTGGAGCTTCGATCCAGAAACAGGGGAGGGTCGACGGCCGCCCATGTTTGGCTTCACCACACGAGGTCTCGCCTACCATCAGGATGCTTCGGAAGCTCGGGTGTTATTGCTGACCACCGACGGCTGGTTGTACGCACTCTCGCCACAAACCGGGCGACCGCTGCCAGGTTTTGGGGTGAATGGAAAAGTCGATCTGACGAAAGGCTTACGGCGGGAACTGCGTCGCTCAACGACGACCTGGAGTTACCCGCCGACCGTTTGTGGGAATACCGTCGTGATCGGCAATCAGGCCAACGACGGTTCGCATTATCGACGCAGGAACCAAACTGGGCCATGGAACGACAATCTACCGCTTGGTGATGTACGCGGATTTGATGCACGCACCGGTGAACAGCTATGGGTCTTTAAGACTGTGCCGCAACAAGGCGAATTCGGTAATGACACCTGGGGTGACGAATCGTGGCGCTGGATGGGCAATACCAACGTCTGGTCGATGACGAGCTGCGATGCCGAGCTTGGTCACGTGTACCTTCCGGTAACCGCGCCCACCCACCATTTCTACGGCGGCGATCGTCCAGGAAACAACTTATTCGGCACCTCCGTGGTCGCCCTCGACGCGAGTACTGGCGAACGGCTCTGGCATTATCAAACCGTCCATCACGATATCTGGGACTATGACCTGCCCGCGGCCCCCGTGATCACCGACCTTGTCGTTGAAGGGCAACCCGTTAAGGCCATTGCCCAGGTCGGCAAGACCGGGTTCCTCTACGTCTTTGATCGAATCACGGGAAAACCCGTTTGGCCCATTGAAGAGAAGCCGGTTCCTTCCAGCTCGCTCGAGGGGGAACGAGCGTCTACGACCCAACCATTCCCCACATGGCCTCCTCCTTTTGAACAACAGGGCCTCACGCAAAGTGATCTGATTGACCTCACCCCAGAACTTCGCCAGGCAGCACTTGAGACGGTGAAGAACTGGAACATTGGACCCCTTTTTACACCCCCATCGATCGAAGGCACCG
>CAJWCW010000033.1 GCA_913030615.1 uncultured Gammaproteobacteria bacterium
GCAGTATCGATCTTCTAACGAGAGGAATACTCGTGCGCCATGGTCAAAGCCCGCGCATTCGACCCCAATTCCGTGATGGCTCGAGATGCCCGGGATATTGCGCGGGCCGTCAACAATGGAAAGGTTAGCGGCCGTGTAAAGACTCGCTGGGCTGAATCCGTTGAGCGACTGGCCCGCCGCGGATCGTCGGTGCCGGCGGTTTCTTACCCTCCAGAACTGCCGATAAGCTTACATTGCGATTCGATTGTTGAGCTGATCCGTGCGCATCCAGTGGTCATCGTTGCGGGAGAGACAGGGTCAGGTAAAACCACGCAGCTTCCTAAAACTTGTCTAGCGGCTGGCCTAGGCAGACGCGGCGTGATCGGTCATACACAGCCGAGACGCCTCGCCGCGAGGACGGTGGCGCAACGCATTGCCGCTGAACTTTCCACTTCTCTAGGAAACGAAGTGGGTTATGCCGTTCGTTTCGACGATAAGTGGAACGAAAACACTTTAATAAAAGTCATGACCGACGGGCTGTTGTTGAACGAAATTAGATCCGATCGAGACCTTAACGCGTACGACGGGATCATCGTTGATGAGGCTCATGAGCGTAGTCTAAATGTCGATTTTTTACTGGGGTATCTAAAGCAATTAGTAGAGCGGCGTAGCGACCTGAAAGTGGTGATAACGAGTGCGACCATCGACGTTGACGCCTTCGCTCACCACTTCTCCGATGCGCCGATCGTGAGCGTGAGCGGCAGGGGCTACCCTGTGGAGACGAGATATCGGCCGGTCAGCGAAAGTCTTGAAGAGACATTGCAAACGTGTCTGGCGGATATTCGGGTTGAAAAAACGAGGGGCCCGCGTGACGTCTTAATGTTCCTGCCGGGTGAGCGAGACATTCTCGATTGGTCGAGATGGATCAACCGGCAATTTCGTGACCAATACGAAGTGTTGCCGCTATACGCTCGGTTGCCACCTCGCGAACAGAAACGAATATTCGAGCCAGGAGAACGACAACGGGTTGTTTTAGCGACGAATATTGCAGAAACCAGTCTTACGGTTCCCAACATCGGCTACGTTGTGGATTTCGGTGAGGCACGGGTAAGCCGGTACAGCTTCCGTTCCAAGCTTCAACGACTGCCTATCGAGCCGATTTCCCAGGCAAGTGCGGACCAACGACGGGGTCGCTGTGGTCGGATTGCCCCCGGCATATGTTATCGACTGTATGACGAAGCGGATTATGACAGTCGCCCGCTGTACACCGACCCGGAAATCAGGCGTACAAACCTAGCTGCCGTGGTCCTGCAGATGCGCGCATTTCGCCTGGGCGATGTCGGGACGTTCCCGTTCATGGATCCGCCCGATCCTCGGGCAGTCAATGATGCGGTGCGTTTGTTGCATGAATTACAAGCGCTCGACAACGATAAGCTCACCGAGAAAGGAAAAATGATGGCGCGGTTGCCCGTTGATCCTCGGCTGGCACGCATGGTGATCGAGGCAAGTCACTGCCGGAGTTTGTCGGAAGTGTTGATCATCGTCGCTGCACTGGCCATCCAAGACCCACGCTTGCGACCCTTGGATAGGCAAGCGGCGGCCGACAAAGCGCACGAACGTTTTACGGATGAAGCGTCGGATTTTCTCGGTTTCGTGAATCTATGGACGTGGGCCAACGCGGTGCGCGAGGACGCGACCCGCAGTGGATACCGTCGAGCATTGGAACAAAATTTCTTGTCGCCTAATCGGATGGGTGAATGGCGAGCCCTACACCGTCAGTTGCTGTTGGCGTGTCGGGACCTTGGTTTGCGTCCAAACAAAAAGGCGGCTGACTACGCGAGCGTCCATAAGGCCCTGTTGGCCGGTTCGCTTAGTTTTATCGGTTTGAAGACCGAAAAAGGAAACTATGCGGGTCCGCGTAACCTGGCGTTTCGCGTGTTCCCGGGTTCGGTCCTGGCTTCGAAGCGTCCGAAGTGGCTGGTGGCGGCGGAAATAACGGAGACACAACAAACCTATGCGCGCTGTAATGCCCAGGTGGAGGCGAGATGGATAGAACAAGCGGCTCCGCACCTGATCCGCCGAACGTATGGCGAGCCGGGATGGGATGAAAAACGCGGAGAAGTGATCGCCCGTGAACGCGCTGTCGTCTACGGCGTGCCGGTCGTCGAAAATCGTCGGGTTCCGTACAGTCGCATCGATCCTGCCATCTGCCGACAGCTATTTATCCGTCACGCGCTAGTTGCGCCGAGCTCACACATTGACAACCCATTTCTCGATCACAATAGGGAATTAGTGCGCGAGATTATGGAGTTACAGGCAAAGGCCCGGCGCACCGATCTGCTCGCGAGTGATGACGCGCAATGCGCGTTCTACGAGGAACGATTGCCATTGGAAGCTATTAGCATCCGGTCTTTCGAGGGGTGGTATCGGCGCGTTGATTCGGTCCAACGCGATCGTCTAATGATGACCCGCGACGGTTTGTTGCAGAGCGCCGACTTTTCCCCAGTAGACGACGAGTTCCCCGGGCAAATCGATATTGATGGCATTGCGGTCGACGTCCGATATCGCTTTGCGCCGGGGACCGTTGATGATGGTGTTTCAATCGAAGTGCCGTTGGGACTGCTCGCGAAAATACAACAAGAGGCCCTTGACTGGCTGGTACCCGGATTTTTCGAAGAGAAGTGCGTTGAATTGATCAAGGCTTTGCCCAAACGCACGCGGAAGCAACTTGCACCCGTCCCGGATCGCGTGGCGACCGTCTTTCCTTCCTTGATAGGAGTGGATCGGTACCGTCGCGGACGGTTGCTTTTGGCGTTCGCGCAAATATTGCGCGACCGTTTCGACGTCGTAATTCCTGTGACCGAATGGAATATTGATCGGTTGTCGCCATTTCTGCGCATGAACGTTCAAGTGCTTGATAACAAGCGCGGAGTGATTGACCAAGACAGAGACGTGGAAGCCTTAAAGTCTCGGCTCCTCGCGCGTCTCGAGCAACGCATGGATGATGGTTTGCGGGCAAAATTTGAGATGAAGGGCCTTACGACGTTTCCAGATATGGGGCTCCCAGAGTCGTTGGTTTTGGACGAATCGGGGGAGCAGTTGTCAGTGTATCCAGTACTTGTCGATCAGAAGGAGAGTGTTGATTTTCGTCTGGATTCTGACCAGAAACAGCAACAGCGTTCTAATCGTCAGGGTCTTTGCCGACTGGCTCTGCTGGGTGAACGCCAGTCCGTCCGATACATACGCAAGGAGATTGATAAAGAAACGACGCTGCTCCTCCAGTACGCGACTCTGGGTACGCGAGATCAACTCGTCGATGAGATTCTACGAAATAGCGCTTGGGTCGCATACTTCCAAGGAAGCGATATTCCTCGATTACGCGAGGCGTTTGAAGAACGTCTTAAAGACCGAAGAGGACAACTGGTTGAAACTTATTTCGAGTTAATTGTGCGGGTTCGGGCCGTTTTGGCCCGGCGTTTTGATACAGCACGCGAAGTTGACGACCTGTCGTCGAAGACCTTTGCCCACGCACGACGCGATATGGAAGAACAGTTGTTAGGGCTCGTCCCCCACGACTTTCTCTCGATAACGCCTTACGACAGACTTCCCGATCTCATTCGCTACCTCGATGGCATGCGTTACCGCATCGATCATCTCCAAGGGAAAGTAGGTAAGGACGAAACCAATACCGAAATCATAGCGGGGTGGCAGGTTCGATACGCGCGATTAAAGGACGCGGGTGGGAACGAAGAGGGGCTTGTCCGACTCCGGTTTCTGGTAGAGGAATATAGGATCGTACTATTTAGTCAAGTTGTTGGTGCTCGGGAAAAAGTTTCCGAGAAACGCCTCGAACGGGAGTTTGAGCCGTTGGAGATGGAAGCTGGGTTGCGTTAGTGCATCCTCTGCCCCAGGGAGTTGGATCAATCGCTGAGCTCAGTTTTTGTTTTGAACTTCTCGCTTGGCAGCAATGAAGTCAGAATGGTTTAGATAGAGTAAGTCCGTGATTTTACGGATGACGTGTTCTTCATAATGCTCTTTGTCGCCCTCGAAATTAGCTACCCTCCACAGATGGACCAGCAGTGCGATCCGTTCAGAACGATCGAGGCGTTCATTCAGTAATCTGGTGAAAGGAAAAACGCCGGTACTGTTTTGGTGATCGGCACGGGCCCGGTCGATGATCTCGGCGACTTGATCTTGATCGATTTCGTACATCGAATCGAGCGCGACTTTGACCTGTTCCAGTTCCCTATCTTCGAGTTCGTGATCGGCCCAGGCGACTTCAAGAAGTAGCATTGCGGCGGCGAGTGGTACGTTGGTGTTTTCCGTTTCGACGGCGGCTGTCGGTTCCTGCGCAAACACACCTTTGAGGCGTTCGAACATTACGCGGCCCTACGGTCGACTTCAGAGCAAGCGTGAACGAACGTCTCTACACCTGCGCCCCTGAGGCGCGCGTGCTCCGATAAATAACGCCGATATTGGCGTGCGCCTGGCAATCCACTGAAGAGACCGAACAGATGCCGGGTCATCTCATGGAGCCGGGTACCTTGGCGCAATTCGCGTTCCATGTATGCCGAGTATTGGTCGAGAACGGATTGGAAATGGTCGCGGTGTTTCCCGGGATAGAGCCCGGCGTCGAGTTCACGAAGAAAAGCCGGATTTCGATAAGCGGCGCGGCCTATCATCACTCCGTCCGCCCAACGAAGAACCTCCGTCACCGTTGCTGTGTCGTTCAGACCACCATTCAGAACAATCGAAAGGGCGGGAAAGTCGACCTTCAGGCGTCTGACTTGACTGTAGTCAAGCGGAGGAATCTCTCGGTTTTGTGCCGGACTTAAACCCGTCAAAATCGCTTTGCGAGCATGCACGACAAATAGTTGAGCGCCGGCTTCACTCACGTATCCGACGAAGTCAGCCAGTTTTTCGTAGCTCGCGTGATTGTCGACGCCGAGACGGCATTTCACCGTAACGGGAATTGAGACCGCGTCGCACATGTGTTTGATGCACTCGGCGACCAGTTTAGGTTGCAGCATCAAGCAGGCTCCAAAAGCACCTTGGCGAACTCGGTCGGATGGGCAACCAACGTTAAGATTGATCGCATCAAATCCATTCGTTTCAGCTGCGACGGCGGCTTGGGACAATATGAGCGGGTCGTTCCCACCGAGCTGCAGTACCAACGGCTGCTCTTGATCGCCGTGCTTGAGCAATCGAGACGTCGGACCAAAACATATCGCATCCGCAACGATCATCTCGGTATAGAGCCATGCGTGAGGTGCGATGAGTCGATGAAATGTTCGACAGTGCCGATCAGTCCACGCCATCATGGGCGCGACACACAAAAGTTTGTCGCTAAATTCTTGCGGGTGTCCGATGTCGTTCACGCGTACTGTTCGTTTCTTTTGCGATTCTTGGGCGCGGTATTTTGATCGAAATGAGCCTCGGTTACATCCGAATCTCGCTCAAGGGAAGATAGCAGCGGACGCTTAAACCAACTCAGAGGCCCATCGAAAAGATTCCATGCTTTCTCCATTTTCTTTCCATTTTCTTTGATTTTCGTTGTATATTGGGTTGCGAGTAGTTGATTGGGTATCTCAATGCTGCGTCAGAGAACACTCAGGAAGTCGGCCCACGCCATCGGAATCGGCGTGCACTCTGGCACTAAAGTGCGTATGACGCTACGTCCTGCCGAGGCGAACACGGGCATTCGGTTCGTTCGAGCCGATTGCCCCGACGTCGCCGTCGCCGCGTTAGCTCAAAATGTCTCTAGTACTCTGCTGACGACAAGTATCAGTCAGGAAGGAAACAATATCTCGACTGTAGAACACCTGATGTCCGCTCTCTGGGGCCTTGCGATTGATAACGCGGTGATCGAGTTGTCGGGTAATGAAGTTCCGATCATGGATGGCAGTGCCGGCCCGTTTGTCAAACTGATCGAGAGTGTTGGTACACGCGCCCAATCGGCTCCACGAAAGTTTATCCGTATTACCCAAGAGCTCACCGTCGCACAAGGTGAAGCGATGGCAACGCTCTCACCGTACGACGGATTCAAGGGTGCGTATACGTTCGTTGCGGATCATCCGGTGTACAACCGTTACCCGAAACGGGCTGAACTCGATTTTACTCGTGACTCGTACCGTGACGATTTGAGCCGAGCACGCTCATTTGGCCTCGTCGACGATTTACCCCGAGCCCATGCGATTGATCGTTGCTTGGGATCGAGCCTAGAGAACGCCGTTGGTGTCAGTGATGACTGCGTCTTGAACGAAGAAGGCCTCCGGTATGTCGATGAGTTTGCGAAACACAAGTTGCTGGATGCGATTGGCGACCTGTATCTTTTGGGCTTGCCTCTGCTCGCGGCATTTGACGGCTACATGTCGGGTCATGGGCTAAACAATGAACTTGCACGTGCAGTATTACTGCAACCGGATTCGTGGGAATTAGTTAGTGTAGATAACCGTCATGTTTCTGCCGCTCACAGCCGTCCTGGCCGGCGCACCGTGGAAATGGCCTAAGCCCGATTTTTCGAGCTCGACTCCGAGTTCGTGCGTCGCAAATGATCGCTTTAGCGGTTGTATAATCCTGGAACCTAGAGTGAGTGCTCCATGACCGTTCGTACGCGCGTTGCTCCATCTCCAACAGGTGATCCGCACCTTGGCACAGCCTATGTGGCGCTATTCAATTATGCCTTTGCGAAAAAACATGGCGGACAGTTTGTTTTACGCATTGAGGATACGGATCAAGCGCGAAGTACGACTGAATCGGAGCAGGCGATTTTCGATGCCCTCCGTTGGATGGGTCTTGAGTGGGACGAGGGTCCAGATATTGGCGGTTCGTATGGACCTTATCGCCAAAGCGATCGGTTGGATCACTATCGAAAGCACGCGGCCGAGTTAGTCGAACGTGGAGACGCGTTTTACTGTTTTTGTAGTACGGAGCGATTAGCAGAACTTCGCGGTGAACAACAATCGGCTGGTGAGACCCCTCGTTATGATGGGCACTGCATCGGTATGGATGAGTCAGACAAGGTGCGACGCATCGAAAGTGGCGAAGCGCATGTCATTCGGCTACGGGTACCGGATGACGGCGAGTGCACCTTCGAAGATGGATTGCGCGGGGCTATCACGATTCCTTGGCAGCAAGTCGACATGCAGGTACTCGTTAAATCCGATGGTTTTCCGACGTACCACCTTGCTGTGGTCGTGGATGACCATCAGATGGACATCACGCACGTGTTACGCGGCGAAGAGTGGATTAGCTCCGTGCCTAAACACGTTCTTCTTTACCAATATTTTGGTTGGGACATGCCACGTCACTACCACCTGCCACTATTGAGAAATTCGGATCAAACGAAGATGTCAAAACGTCGCAATCCGACGAGCATTAATTACTATCAGCGATGCGGTTACCTTCCCGAAGCGCTACTGAACTACCTGGCTCTGATGGGTTGGTCGATGCCTGACGAACGAGAGATCTTTGGGTTTGATGAAATGGTCGAGGCCCTTGACGTCGATCGAATGTCCACCGGCGCGCCTGTATTTGATACGGAAAAATTGAACTGGTTAAACGGTCAATACATAAGAGATATGTCGTCGTCGGCGTTCATGGATCGGGTCGCAGACTGGGCGGTCAATCGCGAGCGGCTCGCGGAGCTTGTGCCGCTGATTCAGGAACGCACGGAACGGTTCATCGATCTATTACCGCAAGTGGACTACCTTCTCGGTGAACGAGCCGAAATTACTCGAGCGAGTTTTGTGCACAAGGGGTTGGAAGAGTCCGACTGCCTAAGAATCCTGGATCACGCCCTACGAACGCTGGAGCGGACGCGTGTTTGGCAACGGGACGACTTGTTTGAGGAGTTGAAGTCTTTAGCGGAAGCCATGGACGTGAAGTTCCGAGATTTTTTGTTTCCGCTGTTTGTGGCCGTTTCGGGGCGTGAGGTTTCGTTGCCTCTGTTTGATTCCATGGCGTTTCTCGGATCGGATCTAACCCGGACGCGTATTCGAACAGCAATCGATGCTTTGGGTGGGCTTTCAAAAAAAGAAACGCGACGATTAGAACGCGCTTTTCAGGAACTGGATGGATGACGATGTATCGTTACTGCACGTGGGTACTTATTAGTACGCTCGGAACGTTCGCTAGCACCGAAGAAAATGAGTCGAGAACCACCCCTATAACCTCGGCCAAGGAAACCGCATCTGAACGACGAGAACGTATTGATATCGAGGTTCAGGAAATACTCAACACAGCATTGGACGATGACGATTACGGCGAACCTAAGCGCTGCATTTGGTCGAATCGGTACGACAAAATCGAGTTGATTGATGAGCGTCGGGTCATTTTCTATGGTGGTCGAAAACAAGCGTGGTTGAACCACTGGAAACATGGAGATCAATGTGCGGGGAAGCTGTACAGTCAATATCGAATTGGCGTTGAGCAGCGCTCGCGGCAGGTTTGTGAACACGACCGTATTTTCTTTATTGATATGAACATGGGCATGCGTCGTGTAGGACCCAAGTGCGTTCTCGGAAAGTTCGAACCCATCACACGAGAACAAGCCGATTACATCAAGGATATCGCCGGTGTGAAGTGAGGGTCGACGATCGCGTTGACACTTTATTTGGCACGCACGTAAGATCCGCGAGCCTTCTCTGGGGCCATAGCTCAGCTGGGAGAGCGCTACAATGGCATTGTAGAGGTCGGCGGTTCGATCCCGCCTGGCTCCACCAAATTAGAGTACGGTAACGTCCCAGGAGATACGAAGAGGTACTACTTTACTTTATAAAACAATGATTTAAAGTACTTCACCTTTCGATTAAGTCCGTTGCGTGCCGGACTAAACTAGGGGGTAACTCAACGTACGTGGGGGTAACCGTGCCGCTTACGGATGTCACCATCCGAACAGCCAAGTCGCGCGAAAAACCGTACAAATTGTATGACGGCCCGTCTCCAACGGATGGGGTTCCAAAAAGTTCGGATGGCAGAGGGCATCGTCTGGCGAAACATCCTGCTCAAGCCAAACGTCTTCCGACAACTTCTTGACGACGAGATGTAGGGTTGTAGGTTCTGTAGGCCTAACCAGAGAGTCCCCTATAGGCTCTCTATAGGGGGTTCTTGGTTTCTGCGGTTTTATGCTGCATCCACCGAGCCCCCCGACCCGCTGGCTATTAGACCGGAAGCATCTAGACCCCGAGAAAAGCAACCAATTCGGGCCCAAAACCGGTCGAAAAGGTAACATTTGGTAAGGTCGAACCGCTTTACTTCAAGCGAAGCAACTCGATTTTGGTGTAGTTAAATTGCAGACGCTCTAGTTGAGGAGAGAGCGGATTTGTTCGCGTCCGCGTTCGATTTTTTGTCGGTCGGCACGAAGCTGCAACAAGTCTTCGATGATGTAGCGAGTCAACTCCCAATCGGCTTCTAGGACTTGCAGGCTCGATCCCCCCAGATCGTTCGTCGCGTTGACGTCGGCACCATGTTTTAGCAGGACCTTGACGGTCTTTGGATGTCCGAAAAACGCAGCGGTGATCAAGGGTGTTCCACCATCCCCACCGCGGATGTCGACGAAGGCGCCATTCTTAAGCAACCACTCGGCGGCTTCGGCTGAATCATAAAAGGCTGCGACGTGGAGCGCGCTGTTACTGTTTGCATCGGTCGCATTGAGATTGGTTCCAGCTGCCTGATGTTCTTCCAACGCACCGATGTTGCCTGTCCTTGCAGCCGTCCAGAGATCGACGGATGGTGGCGCGGCGCTGTTCGTGATGATTATGTTCAAAAGGTCGTCCCTGTTAGCAGACAACTCGGTATCCCCGCTCGGGACCTTATTCTTGTGCAGCAAATAAGCGGTAACGTTGGCCGTTTCTTCATCGCTCAAACTACCCGTAGCCGCTGGCGGCATGGTATCGCGGATGGTATTAACCATGTCGCTAAGCGATAAATTGTTCCAACGACTAAGAAACGGCTTACCGATTAAGATCGTTGCTCTCTCGGCACCGCTTAGATCATCGAGGTGGCACTGTGTGCATACTTGCTGGTAGACGCGCTGACCCATTTTAGCCTGACTATCGGTGTATACGCCGTTCCAGATGGTGGTTTGAGGGGTGCTTGTTGTCTCTGCTTTGTCTTTTCTTGCCTCGGGTAGTGCGTAGGTCAACAGCACGGTATTGGCCACTACCGAAACATACTGATTTCCATCCTTGCCCATGTACGTGATCGGGTTTGCATTAATTCTCTGCTCGGTTTTGATACTCCACAGTTCTCGCCCGGTCTTGGTTTCAAAGGCGCGAAAGCGTTGATCGGTGGTGGCTCCGATGAAGAATATTCCGCCCGCAGTGGAAGTCGGTCCGCCCATATTTGCGCGGGTGTCGCCGGTTTTTATGCCTGGTGGAGTGCCCTCCACACTACCGAAAGGTATCTGCCAGGCGAACTCGCCAGTGTTCACATCGACCGCGGTTATCGTCGACCAGGGTGTTTTCCAGCAGGGCCAACCATCGACCGTAGCCGATTTCCATACATGGTTGTATAGAATGGGGGATTCTTTTGGGCCGACGTAAATGCCGGTCGCGCCTTCCTCTATGCGCTCAAGTGCGCTGATGTAGCCACCGTCTGTGTTGTTGACGATGTAGTATCCCAGGCTTGGATCAAACGTCGCACCGGTGAATTCGATGCCGCCTCCAGGATGGGCGAACATCATCGTGCCCTCCAGGGAGGGAGGAGAATAAGGGCCGCGATTGCGTCCGCCGTCATAGCTTTCAAACAGTTTGTGGCAGGCGGCGGTGTGCTCTGGTGTCAGTGTTGCGATATCGTCGGTGGTGAAGCCGATCCGTCCGAGCGGGGGTGGCTTAACAGGAAAGGGTTGGGTTGGCGAATAATATTCTCCGGGGACGGTCCCTGCAGGTACTGGACGTTCCTCTATTTCATAGATCGGTTTACCTGTGATTCGGTTGAAAATAAAGAGTAAGGGATACTTGGTTATGGCGGAAACGGCCGGGATCGTCTCACCGTCTTTCACCACATCGAACAGAACGGGTGCTGCTGGCATATCCTGATCCCACAGATCGTGATGAATCGCCTGGAAGTGCCATAAGCGTTTTCCCGTCATGGCATCCAATGCCACGATAGAGTTGGCGAATAGATTGTCGCCGCGCCTGTCCATACCATAGAAGTCGTTCTGGGCCGAGCCCAGCGGCATGTATAGGATGCCGCGTTCCTCATCGATCGCGAAGAAACTCCAGGTGTTGGCGCCGGTGGCATTGCGCCAGGAGTCATCGTGCCAGGTCTCATTGCCAAACTCCCCCGCGTGGGGGACGGAGTGAAACGTCCAGACATGCTCCCCGGTACGCAAATCCCAGGCGCGAGTGTCGCCAG
This sequence comes from uncultured Gammaproteobacteria bacterium, assembly GCA_913030615.1. Lineage (GTDB taxonomy): Bacteria > Pseudomonadota > Gammaproteobacteria > Pseudomonadales > Azotimanducaceae > UBA11889. The sequence goes on from CAJWCW010000033.1 coordinate 11,338, forward strand.
CCGGTCCTTTTACCCCCGCCTCGTCGGCATTGTGGACGGGAGTGAACACTAAATGTTTGTAAATTCTTACGCCCGATCCGATGCCATAGTGAAGATTCGGGAAACCGTTCATTACGTCGGGTGTTTTTAGGTTAACCGTTCCATTGTTACCGAACTTTGGATTGGGGATGCCTGTTTTAGCATCGAGGGAAATCAGCTCACCTTCTTCGGTACCAAGAACAATCTGTGGAGGTATCGCGCCTTCTCCAGGCCAGTAAGCCAGTCCCCGCATGGAACTGCCCGTCCAGTGTTTCTGGTGTTCCTCGGAATTCCAGTCTCCTGGAGCGGTGAATTCCCAGATGACTTCTCCGGTCTCTGGCTGTAGCGCTACCACGCGATAGTACGGAAAAGACAGGTAAAGTACGCCATCGACCATTAGTGGGGTCGACTGGGCGCGCTTTGACGCCACACCCCTTTTCACCATGTTGTAGCGCCACACGGGAACTAGTGTTGAAACGTTTTCCGCGTTGATCTGGGTCAGTGGGGAGTGACGCTGATTGCCCGCATCGTGTCCCCATGAAGGCCAATCGCCTTGCCCGTACACTGGTTTCACGGCGAGGCCCATTAGCAGAAGAATTGAAAACCATGCGGTGAGGTGCCGTCTATTTGAGCCAAATTCCACTACTCGAATTCCTCACGGAGAGGACCGTTTTTTAGCGACGAGAGAATGAACTTGTTCTCTCCCCAGATCAGTTTATTCGTCCAACCCTTTAACTGACGTCCCGTACCAAGATCGAAGAGATCGGGTTGTGTCTTTAGTTCCTTATCTGAACGAGGTTCATCGATGTGTTCGATGGTTTGAAATGGCATAACAACATTGGTGACGTCACCCGTCTTTCCGTTCCATACGAGTTCGACTCCGGTGTCCCATCCACCGTAGACCGGAACGGTCATCGGAATAAATAGTAGGACTAGTAATAGCCGGCGCATGCCCAGAGCATACTGCAAACGATGAGAACGCCGGAACCGATAGCGCATAGCAGCCGCGCTGCACGTCCCGGCCCGGACTCTGACTATGGTTGTACTGCCGTCAAAGATATGTTGCTCTTCACTGTCCTATTAGTAAGAGAATGACAATGGATCGAATGAGCACTTTATGGGGTGTCGTTGCAACAATTACCTTCGTCGCACTGGCACCAGTATTCGCAGACAACCACGACAACCCGGGGAACCCGACGGTTGCGATGCAGGCGCATTACTGTACGTTGAATTCGGGCAAAGACATGGCAGATGTCGATCAGGCCCTCGCGCCCTGGCGGAGGTGGAAAGAAGAGACCAATTGGAACGGTTGGACAGCGGAACTAACACCACAGTTCGACATCGTCGACGGACCCGATTTCTATTGGCTCAACTTCGCACCTTTCGATTATACGGGTGACGTACTTGAAGAATTCGCGGTCAGCGGGGGGGAAATACAACGGGGCATCAACGCAGTGGCGTCCTGTAAGGTTGCTCTCTACGCAAGCAAACTCAAGTATCCGCCGGTGGAAGAATCAACGCTTAACGAAACCAAAGTCGTTGTAATTGAAGGCTGTTCGGCAAAAGACGGGGTGGATAGGCAAACGATGCTGGCCCGTCACGCGGAATTCGTAGAGACATCAAAAAACAACAATGCCTCCTACCTCTGGAACATTGTTTGGCCATTGGCTGGGGTACCACCCATTACTCCGCTGGGAACAGAACGTCGAGATTTCGCTCATATGGTCTGGTACAACGATGTGAAATCAATGATGCAAGCCTACGACACTGAGACGAATGGCGATGGTATGTCTGGCCGTAGGGATTATCTGCAAAACTACGCTGACTGTGACGGTCGAAACACGTACAACGTCAACATCCTTAGCAAACCAAATCGTCCTTGGAGATAGAGGATCCCCGACACTTCGACGGGTTTAAGTGAAGGACTAGACCCGTCCGGTTCGTTTTTTCTTGGCAACATTCGTTACGGCGAATGTTGCCCGGAGCGACGGGTAAGTCGTGTCACCCAGGGGAATGGCGCTGCTGGTCGATCCATCATCAGCAAGCCTCCTCGATCAACTTTTCGCTCTCCTGGATTCCAACTGTTCCAGTATCTGTGTGTGGCTGTTCTTGTCTAGCTGGTACATGGTCATGAAGAGCGCTGCTATCAAATAGATAATCAGAAAGAGCGGTCCATTGAGGAATAACAGTCCTGTCAGCGTCTCCTGAGCTAGCCGGCCAACTTCCGCGTTCTCGGGAAAACCGATGAACTCCAACCCGAATCCAGCTAAAAGACCGCCAACGCCCTGCGTCGTCTTGATGCCGAAACTACGCACGGAAAAGATCACACCTTCCGATCGATCTCGCGTGCGCAATTCGTGTTGATCGGCGACGTCGACCAGTTGTGAATCGATGATGATCGAGGACACCGGGAATATCATGTACCCGAGCAACAAAGGGACAAACAGTGCAAACAGGATGAACGGCGAGTCGTTCGCCGGGAAGAAATTCAGCATCTTGAGGTGATGGGGCAGTGAGACCAAGATGCACATCACGAGCGACGACAGTATCAGAATGGCCTTCTTTTCCATGAGTTTAGACAGGAACGCCAGCAGGGGAAGGGCGACTACAACCCCCGGCACCTTGGCCGCGCCGGCCCAGAACATCGCCTCTGACGAAAGCTCGTAGACGTAGACGTACGCATAGGTCGCCACGATCCCGAGAATTCCTAAGCCAGAATAGATTGTAAGCAAGCTCAAACACGCGGAGAGGTATGAGACGTTACGCAGCAGCGCACCAAGCTGTCCGAAGTAGTTGGCGAAGGTGAACTTCTTGCCAATCTCGAAGTCGTGCAGGTAGGGAAGCTGGTCCAGCGTGCCGAACGAGCACACCAGTACCGAGAAGACGATGATAACCGCGCCGACGGATGCGAGGACGAAGTAGCCAGCTTCGTTCAACAGGCCATTGTCGTATTCAGGCGTCGACGGGAAGATCACAACGTAAAGGATCATCGCCGTGAACATCGCGAGCAGCATCTGAACCACGGAGTTGTAGCCGAATACCGAAGACCGCTCCTCGTAGTCATCTGTCAGCTCCGCACCCAGAGCATCGTGTGGGATCAGGTAAAACGTCTGCGACAACCGCAACAAAACCAGGAACGTCGACAACCAGATGAAGTAACCCGTTTCGGACAGGCCGTCGATCGGTTGGTAGAGAAAGTAGAAGGCAATTGCTAGCGGCAGCGCCGAGGCGAACATGAACGGGTGACGCCTGCCCCAGCGACTGCGAAAACGATCGGATATCGCGCCGATCAATGGGTCCGAAACTGCGTCGACGATACTCGCAATCAGAAAGGCCGTGCCGGCCAGTGCTGGCGAAACACCGAGCACCTGGTTGTAGAACAGAACCGTGACGATGCCACCAGCCGTAACCACCGCTTCCTGCATAGCGCCGGACGCGAACAAGAGCTTTGTGCGCACCGATAGCTTGCGGCGCCTGCTTACGGCAGGTTCAGACATCAGACGAGTCCCCTCAAAAACAGGACAATCTAACGGATGGAGTGAGCAGGCAATAGATCGGTGTAGATAAGCTGCCAGCATTCACCCATTTTTTGTCCTCGTTGGCCGCTGGGGGAGCGCGGCAGACAGGAAGTAGCCCGATATTTTAAGGGATTAGTGATACATGCCCTGCGGTCTTCATAGGTGAATGAAAGAAATGCCGTGACAAATAGTGGGTGAGATGCCGGCGGTAGCACAGTTGTCGTAGGCCGGTGAGGACGGTAGTTTCACCCGTGATCGGCCACGCGCCAACGGGATGTGCTTAATGCAGCACTTTGCACGGAAACCCGGCGAGACGACACGAAATGCCTAGAAACCTCACGGACGCAGAAAAAGAAGAACTCATGGCCCAGGTGGCTAGCCGGGCTGCGACGCCGATCGATGGGGAGATCGTCCATTACCAGGATTTCCCGTCGGAACAGATTCGTCCACGCCCCGTAGATGTCTGGTTACCCGAGGGATACGACCCTGACTCGAGCGACCGCTATCCCGTGATCTACATGCACGATGGCCAAATGATGTTCCACGTGAGTAGTTCACCGTGGGTCGGTAAGGACCTGTTCTGGGATGTCGACAAGGTGATCACGCGACTGAATCGGGAGGGTGAGATCAAGCCCGCGATTGTCGCTTCGGTGTGGATGGCCGATTGGAAGAAGGGCGCGCGCGGATCTGAGTACATGCCCCAAAAGCCTGTTACCGATGAGGTGTGGGAAGTGATGAAGCAGAGTGGAAGGACCTTTGCGGCCGAGGACGGCGGCGAGGAAATCCGCTCCGACAACTACCTGAGATTCCTTGTTCAAGAGCTCAAACCCTTCATCGACGAGACCTATCGCACACAGGTGGACCGAGACAGTACTTTTATTGTCGGTTCAAGTATGGGTGGGTTGATTTCCGCTTATGCGATCGTTGAGTACCCGGATGTTTTCGGCGGTGCGGCGTGCTTGTCGTCGGACTGGACGATTGGAGAGGACGCGGTTCTTCGTTGGCTCGATGACCATTGGCCTGCCGCGGGCGCCCATCGGGTGTACTTTGACCACGGCACCGAGACATATGATGCGAACTACGGGCCGTATCAGGAGAAAATGGATGAAGTGATGCGACGCCATGGCTACACCGCTGGCGACGACTGGACCACGCTTCGTTTTGAAGGTGCCGACCACTCACCAAGAGCCTGGCGCGAACGGTTGCACATTCCGATCAAATTCCTCCTTGGAACGCAGTTATAGGGCGTTCTTGATATCGTTCAAGTGCTAGTCACCCTCGCTTTGACACCCGCACTCTTGTTTCTGACACTTTGAGTGTCTGTCACACCTCTGATGGGGCCGGCGCCCGTTTTTTTGTACTAGAGAATTGCTGTGAAAAAGAAAGTTGCTCCGCCCCCTGCGCTGTCCTTCACACCTAGGGATGTGAGCCTCGGTTTGACTCGTGCCGAAGATGTAGTCTTTCCGTTGCGCTGGGGGATCATGGGTACGGGGGAGATCTCCCGGCAGTTTGTGTGCGCTTCACGTGAATGTGCCGGTGCCACCATGGCGGCCGTCGCCAGCCGATCTGCGGACAACGCCCATGCATTTGCGGCGGCGCACAGCGTGGACAAGGCTTACGACACCTACGAAGACATGGTCGCCGCCCCGGACCTGGACATTGTGTACGTGGGCACCCCTGACACGGTGCATAAAGAGCACTGCCTGATGGCCATCGGGGCGCGCAAGCACGTGCTGTGCGAGAAAGCCCTGGCGACGTCCGTGACGGACGCCGAGGAAATGTACGCCGCCGCTGAGCGGCAGGATGTGCTGCTGCAGGATGGTGTTTGGTCACGGTTTTTTCCCGCAATGGAGCACGCCCGTCACCTGATACAAGAAGGCGCGATCGGTGATGTGGTGATGGTGCAGGCCGACTTCGACGCGTTGTACACCACGCAGGCAGTCACGATGGCCTATGGTGTCGACGCGAAACCGACCGACATCAAGGTGAGTGGCATGATGGGTGGCCCGGGTGGCGCGATCCTCGAATTTGAAAACAACCGCTATGCCGTTCTGACGTTCATTGCCTATCCCAGTGAGTTTCCGGAGGTGTTTGAAATCACCGGCACCAAGGGACGCATCACGTTGGAACAGCCGGCCCACTGCCCGACGGCTCTGACGGTGCGAATACCGCCGGTGACACCGTCGCGTTACATGGGCGGCAATACGCCGTCCCCGCTGCAGCGGTTCGAATATCCTTTGCCCGACTCGATCCGTATGCCGCGACCGTTCCCCAACCAGCAGGGCTTCTATTACATGACCGAAGCTATCCATCGATGCCTGGCAGCGGGTTTGCGCGAATGCCCGCAATTCAACCGGGCTGAGTCGCTACATTTGCTGGAAGTGGTGCATGCGATCAAAAGCCTTCGGGCGGACAACCCAGACTTGGCGATGTGACGATGCGCGCATCGTCTTGCGGCGGCGGCGTCATTCAAGACGCGCAACAGCTGCTAGCTGACGTCAGGGAGATGAGCCAATGCAGCGTGAATCTCGCCGTCTGGAGACGCCTTTCGTTCGCTGACTGCAATCGCGTTGATGTTGACGTTGTTGATCCAACAAAAGTTGACCGCCGATCCCCAGCGAATCTCGACGCTATAGGCTCCTTCTGCAGACTCCGGGAGCATCACGAAGCCGGCCGCGGGTTCATAGGGCCCGACCGAAAGGATATTCTCCCAGCCGCCGCCGTCGACGCTAATGTCGATCGTGCACGTCGAGGCGTCGTCTTTTGAAGCTGCGAACGACAACGTGATGTAGCGAAGTCCCAAGCTTGAGATCGTCTTGCTTAGAGCGCCGCCGGACGAGTACCACGTGCCGCCGCTGCTGAAGCCTTGATCGCCGCTCGCTACCATGTTGCCGGTCTGAAGACCCGTGCCGGGACCAAGACCCGTGGTGGGATCACCCTCTCCGGAGGAGAACTCGTGAGACCAGACCGAAACGATGTCGTCTGCTTCGACTTCCACCAACAGTTTGAGCAGTTCCGTTTCTTGCTGGTTGTAGGGGGTACCAACTTCATCGTTATGGAGCAAATCGTGAGCCCATGGCTCTGCGTCTTCCGCTGCCTGGGTCGTCCACGAGCCCCACGAGTATTTCGTTTGGTTTCTCCCATCGACAAGTCCCCAGCTGTAGGCGCCGACGTCATTCTTTCTCATGACCGGCGAGATAGCTTGGAACGTGCTCCCAATCTGGCGGGCCATGTACTCGGTGCACACTATGGGCCGACCGTACTCCTTCAGACCGTCGATTATGTATTGGACGCCATCCGGGGAGGAGTAGCTGTGGAAACTGATGACGTCGGATACGGCGAGCTGGTATTCATTGATCGACGTGAGCCGCTCGCCCTCGGCAGTGGGAAAGTTTCGCCAAACCCCAGCGGTGAGAGGCTGTGAGGGATCAACCTCTCTGGCCCAGCCGAAGGTTTTACGAAGCAGGGCCTCCGCACCAGCATCTTTGTCCTCTGGCGAAAGTCCATAGGCGTGCACGCCAAACCCGTCGGGTTCGTTGAACAAGTCCCAGATGATCACACGTGGGTCGTCCCTGAAGCGCCCAATGACCCCTTTGACGTACCCCTCCAGTTCGTCGTGCCGAGCGTGGTCTCCGAGAATCGCTTCTCCTGGACTCTGGACCCAGCGCGAGGCCGTGACGTGTTCACGCGGATCTAGCTGTTCATAAGCTTGGGTGGGGTCGGCGGGCATGGCCCCATATGCAACGGTCTCGACGTTGGCGCCATAGGGATTCTCGTCCCACACTCCGTCGAAGATCACCAACATGGTCCCGATCCCGTGTTTATCGGCGATGGCCAGGAAGTTGTCGATCCGGTCGAGATACGCTTCCGACCCCTGGTTCCACACTACGTCGTGGAGGAAGACGCGTATCGTGTTCATGCCGATGCCCGCAGCCCATCCGAGCTCGCGGTCGATGGCGGCTTCGTCGTAGGTGTCCACCTGCCACATTTCAAGCATGTTGACTGCGTAGGCGGGGGTGAAGTTCACTCCCATTAGCCACCCGTGGGTATCGCGCCACTCTTTGGCCCTCTCGATCGTCCAGCGTGACAAGATGACCGGGTCGATGGGTCCGGCATCTATATACGACCCAATTTCAGTTGCGCTCGCCCGGCTTGCCGTCTCAC
>CAJWCW010000034.1 GCA_913030615.1 uncultured Gammaproteobacteria bacterium
TAGATTGGACAGCTTGTAACTGCCGCAACGTCCATTCATTAATCAAAGGGTGCAGTAACTTTTCCAACCAACGTCTCTCTGTTGGGTTGTCGAACACTTGTTGCCTCAGTGCTTTCCTGTCGAGATGCCCGTCTGATCCGACTACGCGGTCACCGAAATGGTTGGATATTTCGCTGAGAGCATGGGTGCCTGGTTCAACAACTACACGAGATGCTGTATCGAGGTCGATAACATCGATTCCTAGATTTGAAAAGCGATCGGAAACGGCAGTCTTACCACTTCCGATCCCTCCCGTAACTGCAACGACAAATTTCGACATCAAAAGGAAAAGAAAGCCGTAAAAAAATCGCTGGTCGCGAGCGTAACGCACCCTCCAATACTTAAGAAGGGCCCGAAAGGAATTGCTTGTTTCACCGACAATTTGCCCAAGAAGATTAGAAATAAAGCATAGGTTAATCCCAGTATTGATGCGACGAGGATGACAGTCGGCAGGGCTTGCCAGCCGAGCCAAGCCCCCAGAGCGGCTGTCAATTTGAAATCTCCATTACCCATACCGTCCTGCCCCCGGATTAGTTTGAACACTTGGTTGATGGCCCAAAGTGACGTATAGCCGACTATCGCTCCTACTAGAGACGCCATCGGGAGGGGGAAATCGCCAGTGTCGACATACTGGTGCGATACGATAAGCCCCAGCCAGACGAGAGGCAGCGTAATTTGATCTGGAAGCAGCGTCGTTTCGATGTCGATAACCAACAACGTTAACAAAGATGCAAGGAAGACAAAGTAAAGCAACGCTGCAATTGAATATCCCCATATCGAGATCGTTCCGATCGCCAACGCGCAAGTGATGCCCTCAATCAAGGGGTAGCGGACTGAGATTGGAACCGCACAGAGAGTGCACTTGCCTCTTAGAATGACCCAACTAATCAATGGGATGTTGTGCCATGGAGAGATAGTGCCGCCGCACGAAGGACAGTGGGAGCGTGGATGGACCAGGTCAAATTTCGTTTCGGCTCTAACGTTGATGTGGAGCACTCGATGAGCCTCTCGGCGTGTTTTTCGCTCGAGCATTAGTGGAAGTCGGTAAACGATTACGTTTAGGAAGCTTCCGATAGCCAGCGCGACGAGTCCCACGACCGGCAGTGTCAACCAGTCCACTGTTAGTATCTGGCTTAGATTCCCTATTCCGCTAGCCGACAAATATTCGCACTCCTTGCAAATGGAGTTACTCTCGAAATAACGCCAATGGGTTATACGGAAGCAATATGGATTTCCACGATGCGGATATTAGTCCTATTAGCTTCCCGGTCCTATTTTCCTTTTTTTGGAGAAGTGCATACATAAAAAATAACACTTTAACTTATATGGTGGTCGACACCGATAATTAATCGTGGAAGGCGTAAGATTTTTTGTGAAGGCAGAAAAGTTCGCCGGGCGAGTTTCATTATTGAGGAACACTTGTTGAGACGTTAAGCTTCGCGCCGCTTGTGCCGGAATAGCTCAGTTGGTAGAGCGACTGATTCGTAATCAGTAGGTCCGCAGTTCGATTCTGCGTTCCGGCACCAGCTCAGCTGTCGACACCAACGCGAAGCCATTAAACGACAATCGACGTTCATACATATGGATGAATAAGACTATCGCTCGGTTACCGTGATCATTCGTTACACTGAAAAGTTACTGTCTTATCGAATAGAAATATCGGGCTCTGAAGACGGTCTGAATTATCCGATCGTGCGCTACTGTCATGAATATAACGTTAACGATAACCGTTAAGTATTCTGTATATCGGACAATAAATTAGATTGATAATAGGAACTAATAAACCGCATTTGACCTGCATCTTATTTTTATTAAACAAATAGATTATCTATATAAGAGTGTTTACAACTGCAATTTCATTATGTAACGTTATTCTAATTTCTTGAAATGGGACTAGTAATAGGAATTATGGCTGCAAAAAAACTTTCAGTATCCGAGCTTCAAGCTCTTATCCGTGACGCGAAATCTGAAATAGAAAAGCGACAGAAAAGACTGGATCGGGTTAAATCAAAAGTAGAGACGATATTAAAGAACGAGGGCGTGACGTTGGATGATCTTTATGCGACGCGCATCCCTTCTAAAAGGCCGGTCGGAGTGCGTAGAAAGCGGAAAGTAAAACCAGTTTACAAGTCCGGGAAAAACACATGGACGGGTCGTGGTCGGGCTCCAGGATGGGTCGTTAAGATCTGTGAGAAGGACGGAGTAGACGTCACTAAATTCAAGACTCTGTCTCAGTATAAGATCCGGTAGTGTCGTATAAAGTGTCGATGGCTTCGTAAATATTTTCGAAGCCATCGGATCTTGGTGTTGTCGAGAATCAATGCATGGGGAGACGTGCGTGGTATTCGTTCGGGCTTTTGAGTTTATTTTTCGGGCTCGAAACGTAAAGAGAGATCCATCGGTTCGATATTTTTTGTTATCTCGCCGACTGAAATATAGTTCACTCCCGTTTGGGCGATCGAGACTACGTTTTCGAGTGTGATACCACCGGATGCTTCGAGTTGTATGTTTCCGTCGCTAAGTGTTACCGCTTCGCGAAGTCCTTCAATTGAGAAGTTGTCCAGCAATGCCATGTCGACCGCAGCTTCGATCGCCTCCAATAATTGGGAAATCGTCTCGACTTCAATTTCGATTTTGATATGGGGGTTTTGCCGTCGTGCGGCGTAGACACTCTGGGTGATCCCGCCGGCCGCAGCGATGTGGTTTTCTTTAATCAGGTACGCATCAAATAGTCCCATTCTGTGATTTCTCGCACCCGCAACCGCAACCGCATATTTCTGGGCTATCCGGAGGCCCGGTACAGTCTTGCGAGTGTCTAGAATCTGAGCACTGGTTTCCGAAATAGCTTCTACGTACTGTCGTGCGGCGGTTGCTGTTCCCGAGAGTAGTTGAATAAAGTTCAACATGATTCGTTCACAAGTTAGCAAGCTTCGTGCAGGTCCATGTGCAACTAGCAGGGCATCGCCCGGTGTTACGCTTTGACCATCGTGCACTAGCCATTCGATGTCAATTGATGTGTCAATTTGCTGACTGGTTTCTTCTGCCCAGGGCTGACCACAGAATACGCCTGCGGTTCGAGTAATTAGATGCGCTGTGGCCATTTGATCCGTTGAAATCAATGCCGCGTTAATGTCTCCCGAACCAACGTCTTCGACGATAGCGGCTTGGACGTTGCGACGAACCTCGTTGAAGAAGGCCTCGTTGACCGGTAGGGGTGATGGATCCATAGTCGTCATTATGTCATTTCAGCGAAATCGAAGAGTCGCGTAGACGTGGTTGTAACCATCGATCACTGGTTATCGAGAGTTACTCGGAAACCATCGATCAATTGCGATGATCGACCCACAGATGCCGCGATTGCACTTGTAGTAATTCACTCGATATCCCTTCCAGAAGGCGCATTCGGCGCCAATCTCGTGCCTGCTTTTTTTTGTAATGAGCTAAATTTGGACGACCATCCTGAACTTCAATCGTTGGAAGGGATGAAAGTCTCGCCGCACGTATTTATTACCCGTCGCGGTCTGGTGATCCAGTTTGCACCCTTCAATCGAAGGGCATGGCATGCGGGGGTTTCTTCTTTTGGATCACGATTGGCGTGTAACGATTTTTCCGTTGGAATCGAACTAGAAGGGACAGATCGCAGCAAATATACGAATTCTCAGTACCGCAAACTCGCCGTCATTTTGCGGGCGCTTATTGCCAAATACCCCGCGCTCTCGCTTGGCCGAATTGTTGGTCACCAGGAAATTGCACCCTTGCGTAAAAAAGATCCCGGAACCGAGTTTGAATGGGAGCGGACCTATACAGAAGTGGTGAGACATTCGAGCTGACGATGCGTATAGGAATTGACCTAGGTGGTACCAAGATTGAAGGAATCTTGATGGATCGTGAGGGCCACGTCACAGAAGTGATTCGCCGGACCGCGCCTAGAGAACAATACGATCAAACGGTTCGAGCAATTTCGGAACTTGTTCGAGAACTGGATGATGAAGCGGGTATGAAATGCCCGGTTGGAATCGGTACGCCTGGAGCCTGGATTTCCAACCGGTCTGTGATGAAAAATTGTAATTCAACTTGGCTTAATGGTCGTCCCTTGCTGGACGATCTAATTGAGTCGTTGAGTCGGCCTGTTCGAATTGCAAACGATGCCGATTGTTTTGCTTTGTCGGAAGCTGTCGCGGGAGCGGGTCGAGAATGTCAATGTGTCTTCGGCATCATCCTAGGTACTGGCGTCGGAGGTGGGTGGGTGATGAATGGCCGACTTCGCGTTGGTCCGAACCGACTAAGCGGCGAGTGGGGCCATACGCCCTTGCCTTACTTCCGTTCCGACCGACATACGACTTCTGCGGAGGCAGATCTTCCCGATCGAGAATGTTATTGCGGTCGGGCCAATTGTGTCGAAACCTTTTTGTCGGGGCCAGGATTTTCATTGACGCATCGTTTGTTGACGGGCGAAAACCGCGAAGCCGATGCCGTTGCGGGCTCCGAGTTCGGCGAACGTTCGTACGCTTTGTATACGTCGATGTTGGCGCGAACCCTGGCTCAGATAATTAATGTGATCGATCCCGACATAATTGTTTGTGGGGGAGGTATCTCTAATTCGAATTACCTATATCGCGACTTACCAGTCAAAGTGGCTGAATACACCTTCACTTCGGAGGCCACTACTCGAATCGTACCGGCTGAACATGGTGATGCAAGCGGCGCACGTGGCGCCGCATGGCTGAATCCAGCGTAAGATAGTTCGTGCTCTCTACGGGTTTTCGGTCGAAGCATGATCATTGGTAATTGGAATTGGGTGTAATGGCATCTCGAGGGGATAGGGAGGATACCAATCCTACAGAGACACAAGAGTGGTTAGCTTCACTCGAATATATTCTCGATAACGAAGGGATTGAACGCGCCAATTTTTTGTTGAGACGTTTGTCTTCTCGAATGACTAAAACGGGCGCCTCACTGCCCTACACCATCACCACGCCCTATCGGAACACCATCCCAGCTCATCTCGAGGCGTTCATGCCAGGCGACCTTTTCATGGAAAGGCGGATCCGCAGTCTTATTCGCTGGAACGCGCTAGCAATGGTAGTCCGAGCAAATCGCCGGGACGGAGATTTGGGTGGACACATTTCAACGTTTGCTTCTTCGGCGACTCTTTATGAAGTCGGATTCAATTACTTTTTCAGAGGACCGACGCCAGAGCACGCGGGAGATTTGATCTATTTCCAAGGACATAGCGCCCCGGGGATCTATGCACGCTCCTTTCTAGAACGCAGGCTGAACGAAGAACAACTTGATAATTTTCGCCAAGAAGTCCGTGGTGATGGACTTTCCTCCTATCCTCACCCATGGCTCATGCCTGACTATTGGCAGTTCCCCACCGTTTCGATGGGCCTCGGACCCATTCAGGCAATTTATCAAGCACATATCATGAAATATCTTGATTCGCGCGGGCTCATTGAGATGGAGGATCGTAAGGTGTGGGCGTTCCTCGGCGATGGCGAGTGCGACGAACCCGAGTCTCTTGGCGCGCTGGGGCTTGCGGGACGCGAGCGACTGGATAACCTTGTTTTTGTCGTCAACTGCAATTTGCAAAGACTGGACGGACCCGTCCGTGGTAACGGAAAGATAATCCAAGAACTTGAAGGCGAATTTCGCGGCGCAGGATGGAATGTAATCAAGGTTGTATGGGGGCGATTATGGGATCCGCTCTTCACCAATGACGTTGACGGGCTTCTCCAGCAACGCATGAACGAGACAGTCGACGGCGAATACCAGAATTATAAGGCGAAAGGTGGCGCGTACACCCGCCAAGAATTCTTCGGGAAACACCCAGAATTGCTGAAACTTGTCGCTAATCTATCCGACGATGACATCATGCGCCTCAATCGCGGTGGCCACGACCCCTTCAAGGTATACGCAGCTTACCAAGCGGCTATGGATCACCGCGGCCAGCCCACCGTTATTCTTGCGAAGACCGTGAAGGGATATGGGATGGGCGATGCTGGGGAATCCGAGAACACAACGCACCAAGTCAAAAAGCTTGATCTTGACGATCTAAAGCACTTTCGTGATCGCTTTGACATTCCTCTGTCAGACAGTGAATTAGAGTCCGTGCCGTATTACAGGCCGCGTAGCGATAGCCCAGAAATGGTGTATATGCTTGAGCAGCGAAAGAAACTCGGCGGTCCGATCCCGAGTCGTATAGCTACCCTACCCGGATTCGATATCCCCTCTCTTGAATATCTTGAAAATTTACTCCAGGGCGGCGGCGACCGAAAATTCTCAACGACAATGGGCTTCGTAAGAATTCTATCGACGCTTTTGCGGGACGAGACAATCGGAAAAAGGATCGTGCCGATCGTTCCCGATGAAGCCCGGACCTTTGGTATGGAAGGTATGTTTCGGCAATTGGGGATCTACTCTTCGGAGGGCCAACTATACGAGCCGGTTGATGCCGGCGAGTTGGCCGCGTACCGCGAATCGAAAGATGGGCAGGTTCTCGAAGAAGGGATCAACGAAGCTGGCGCATTTGCGGCGTGGTTGGCCGCCGCTACATCGTATAGTACCCACCAGTACACGCTGATTCCCTTTTATCTTTTTTATTCCATGTTCGGATTTCAACGCGTTGGCGATCTCGCTTGGGCGGCAGGCGACATGCAAGCACGAGGGTTTCTGTTGGGAGCCACTTCGGGGCGGACAACGCTCAATGGCGAGGGATTGCAACACCAAGATGGGCACAGTCACCTGTTATCGGGAGCTGTTCCAAACTGCATTTCGTACGACCCATGTTATGCATACGAGCTAGCCGTAATCGTTCAGGATGGGCTCCGGCGAATGTATGTCGAGGATGAACGGATCTTCTACTACATCACCCTGATGAACGAAAACTATGTTCAACCCCCGATGCCAGAGGGGGCAGCAAGCGGCATCCTAAGGGGGATGTATGAATTAATGCCCTTTGACTCGGGAAGGTCCAGAAGAAAAATTCGGCTGTTGGGTAGTGGCGCGATATTGAATGAAGTGACAAAAGCGTCGATCCGATTAAAGCGCGATTACGATGTCGACAGCGAAGTATGGAGCGTCACCAGCTTTACAGAGTTAGCAAGGGATGGGCACGACGTCGCGCGATGGAACATGCTGCATCCTGGGGAGGAATCACGTCGCAGTTATGTTTCAGAGTGCCTTGACGGCGACATCCCCGTGGTTGCCGCAACCGATTACGTCAAACTCTATGCTGAATCTATTCGTGCCTTTCACGCCGCGCCGTATCGAGTTTTGGGGACGGATGGGTTTGGACGCAGCGATACCAGGGAACAATTGCGTGGTTTTTTTGAAGTCGATGAGCGATTTGTCACACTGGCAGCTCTAACCGAACTCGCGAGCGCGCAGGTGATCGCGGAGAGAGATGTTGAGGATGCGATTGAAGAGATGGGTATCGCCCCGGATAAACCAAATCCTCGACGATCATGAGCCTCGTTGAGGTCAGAATCCCTGATGTTGGCGACGCAGAAGAAGTTGAAGTCATTGAAATCTGTGTTGCCGAGGGAGACGAAATCCCGATTGATACTACGTTGGTTGTTCTCGAATCAGAGAAGGCGTCCTTGGAATTACCAGCCGAGGTGGCTGGGAAAGTTGTCGGAATCAATCTTGCGGTTGGCGATATCGTTAATGAGGGGGATTTGGTTGCAACCATAGAAACGGACGGCAACCCTGCTCGGACAGATGAAGCCGATAGCATTATCGACGAAGTCCGCGAAGACAAAACGTCTGCGAAAGGGAAAAGGCGTTATGCACCGCAAGAATCGGACGATGGGAATCTCGGTACACCAGCTTTAGAAGGCATACCACAGGTCGAAGTGCGGGTACCCGATCTGGGAGACGTCGAAGACGTTGTTGTGATCGAAGTAACGGTTGCGCCAGGGGACACCGTGTTTGTTGACGATCCTTTGGTGGTGATTGAGTCAGAAAAAGCGTCGATGGAAATCCCCTCACCCGTCAATGGGAATGTGAAATCCGTCGCTTTAGCAGTGGACGACGAAGTGGTGGAGGGGGGGCTAGTTGCTGTCATCGTGCCGGGTGAACCCTCTGACGCGGTGGTTGGGACGCGTCAGTCGAATGTCGCTCCAGGTACAGTCGCGCCCGATCTAGACACAAGTACGCCAAAAAACGGAACGACCCAACCTCTTGAGTCCGGGGTTCGGTTGACTGATGAAACGATTTATGCCGGACCGGCGGTACGCAGGCTGGCTCGGGAATTAGGGGTTGAACTGACCTCTATACAAGGTTCTGGGGCTCAAGGTCGGATTGTTAAGGACGATGTCAAAGCGTACGTCAAAGCGGTTTTAACGAGTTCAAGCGATCCCAACCAAGCTGTTCTTCCGAGTGTACCTTCAGTGGACTTCACGAAATATGGAGCCATCGAAGAGGTTGAGTTATCGCGGGTTCGCCGGACCGGTGCTGCGAATTTATATCGAAGTTGGCTCAACGTTGTTCATGTTACCCAACACGACCTTGTTGACGCGACGCACTTGGAAGATGTTAGGACGAAGATGAAGCGTGACGAGGGGATAGAATCGCTTACGCCTCTCGCATTTGTGCTAAAGGCATGTGCACAAAGTCTTGCCGAGTTTCCACGATTCAACGCCTCGCTGGGTCCGACTTTAAGGACGTTGATACTAAAAAAATATTGCCATATTGGTTTTGCGGTCGATACCGATGCTGGGCTTGTAGTGCCAGTGATTCGAGATGTGGATGAGAAAGGCATCGTGGATCTTGCCGAGGAGGTAATAGAACTTTCCCAGCTAGCCAGGGGACGAAAACTCAGACCAGAGCATATGGCAGGCGGTTGTTTTACTGTTTCGAGCCTGGGTGCGATTGGAGGCACGGGCTTTACCCCTATCGTTAACGCGCCTGAACTAGCCATCATGGGTATCGCCAGGATGGGTACTCAGCCGCTTTGGGATGGGCAACAATTTGTCCCCCGAAAAATGTTACCGGTCTCTCTGTCGTACGATCATCGAGCAATCAATGGTGCCGAGGCTGGCCGATTCGTGCGACGGTTCGGACAGATTCTTACCGAACCTGAAAGCTTGCTCCGTTAACGAGTGGGGTCGCGGCTTGTCAGCGGTTGCCAAGTTTGTTCTATGCCGTCAGCAGTAGTGCGCGCGACGACAAACAAGTAATCCGATAGTCGGTTCAGATAAGCTCCTGTACCGGCTTCGATTAAGCCAGTCATTTTGGCACGCCAAAATGTCCGTTCTGCGCGTCGCATTGTCGCTCTTGCCAAGTGCGCGAGTGCACAAACCGTATTTCCTCCTGGCAGAACGAACTCTTGAAGCGGCTCTAGCTCTTCATTTAAGAGCGCGATTTGTTGTTCGACGACCGTAGTTTCGTCGGTACAGTCGAGATGACTGGTGCCTGTCGCGACCGAAGCGCCAACGTCGAAGAGACGAGACTGAACGGTCGTCAGAAAGGCGCGAAATGGACAATTGGCGTCCAGATTGGCGATCAACACACCCACGGCGCAGTTGGCTTCGTCCAAGGTCCCAATCAATTCCATCCGCTCATGTTCTTTGGGATAGCGCTTACCGTCAGCAAGGGAGGTTTGGCCGTCATCGCCAGTGCGGGTGGTAACGCGATTGATCCGATTGGGCATGACGAGACTCCTTTAGAGAACCTTACATTAACAGCGTGGGCAACTAGACATTACTATCTTGTTCGCTCCCGCCGCGAATGAATGCGGAAACGTTGGATGCTGGTGTAAAGCGAATTACGAATAAGCGTTCGACACCGATTCGTACAATCCTTGCCAGAAAACGGATCTTGTGCGAGCGTTGGCGTGACCCTCATAACCGTCGCGGGAGGACGATCCATGCTTGTCGAGTCGGCTGGTTTAAGGGGTCGCTTGATCATGATGGGTAACTAACGCGTATGCCAAGTTTTGATGTGGTTTCCGAAATTGATGCCCAGGAAGTCCGAAACGCAGTCGACCAAGCCGCTCGGGAACTCGGCACTCGATTTGACTTCCGTGGAGTTGATGCCGGTTTCGCCTTCGAGGGAGAGGAGATCCTGGTATGGGCGGAAGAGGAATTCCAAGTCGACCAGCTGACCGATGTGTTGAAAGAAAAGCTCGCTAAACGCAAAGTCGACGTAGGCGCGCTTGATGCCCAAGCCATGGAAGCGTCGGGAAAGCAGAAGCGCGTCAAGTTCCGACTTCGACAAGGGATCGATCGGGACGTGAGCCGGCAGATCACTAAATTGGTGAAAGATTCTCGGTTCAAAGTACAAGCTCAGGTGCAGGGCGATAAAGTGCGGGTAACTGGTAAGAAACGTGACGATCTGCAAACGCTGATGGTTTCTCTTCGTGATGCCGATATCGATATACCGCTCCAATTCAATAATTTTCGAGATTGAGAGTTAACTCGCCGCAGCGCTGGCTGGCATCGATTGCCATTTATTGGCATCCACGCATTGTGGCGCTATTTTTTCTTGGTTTTTCCGCCGGACTGCCGTTCTTACTGGTTTTTTCGACGATGTCGGCGTGGTTGACAGAAAACGGTGTGAGTCGGTCGACGATCGGTTTCTTTAGTTGGGTGGGTATTACTTATTCCGTCAAAGTGTTTTGGGCGCCAGTGGTCGACCGAATTCGATTGCCCGGTTTGGGACGATTGGGGCAACGACGAAGTTGGATGTTGGTTGCTCAGTTGGGTATCTGCGCGGGTCTTTTTGGTCTTTCGATCGTTGACCCGGACCAGAACTTGCATGGTGTTGCAGTACTCGCCTTGGTGGTGGCTTTCGCCTCAGCGACGCAGGACATTAGCGTCGATGCGTATAGGATCGAAGCCGCGGAGATGGAGCGTCAAGCGGCGATGGCGGCTGCCTATATCTTTGGCTACCGGGTCGCGTTACTTGTTGCCGGTGCGGGAGCTCTCTTGATAGCTGAATTCAGCTCGTGGAGCATGAGTTACGCCGTTATGGCTGGACTGGTTTCAGTCGGCGTAATTACCACATGCATCATCCAGGAACCGGAGCATGATGCATCGATCGAGCCACCTCATTCGAATGTTGGTGAACCCCGGCGACAACGTATTGTTCGCTGGTTTCGAAGCGCGGTGGCCGCACCGTTCCACGAGTTCTTTGCGCGCCACGGCTGGTTGGCGCTGGTCCTCTTGGGTGTCATCGCGACTTATCGCATCAGCGATATCACTATGGGGGTGATGGCGAACCCCTTTTATCTCGATCTTGGTTTTAGCAAGGCCGAGATCGCGAGCATCGTCAAAGCCTTTGGCTTTTCGATGACGCTCGCAGGCGCGGTGTTAGGAGGCATATTTGTGGTTCGTTTCGGACTCATGCGGATGATGCTGACAGGGGCCATTATGGTCGCGCTAACAAACCTCCTCTTTGCCCTTATGGCCGAGCTGGCGCCGACGAGAATGCTTCTAGCTATGGTTATCAGCGCGGATAATTTAAGTGCGGGAGTTGCCAATGTGGTGTTTGTGGCCTTTCTTTCCAATTTGGTGAATAAGACCTATACGGCGACGCAATACGCGCTATTTAGTTCGGTGATGACGTTGCTCGGTAAATTTATTGGCGGATTTGCCGGCGTAGTTGTCGATGGCTTCGGTTACACGATGTTCTTTCTCTATGCGGCCGGAATCGGCATTCCGGCGATGCTTCTCGTATTCGCTGTAATGCGATTTGAGATTTTTTCCGATCCCGATATACCTAAGGTTGCCAGCCAAATTCTGCCAAACTGACACGTTTTCGGGTAACCGTAACCCCTTCTTGAACGAGAAGTTTTTTCTGGCGTATTGCCTGAGACCCGGTAAGCGAAATTTCTCCGCGTGCATTGACGACTCTGTGCCAAGGCAATTTGGTTCCCGTTGGGAGATTGCTAAGAATCCGACCGACTGTGCGCGCAGCGTTGGGTAGACCCGCAAGAACGGCGACTTGTCCATAGGTCGCTACATGGCCGTACGGGATTGCAGCAATGATCAACCATATACGTTCGTTAGGGGTCGACATTGACATTGCTCTATTTCGTCCCCAGATTGTCATGTATGGGCAAGTGGACGCTGGTTTTCTTTCTAACCCCGCTCGTTGAAATGTACATCCTTATCGAGGTGGGTGGCCAGATCGGTGCTTCGTCGACCGTTTTGTTGGTGGTTATTACGGCCGTGGTCGGCGTGGCAATACTGCGACGAGAAGGTTTTCGGACCTTGACCAAGGGCCTCAGTCGTCTAGAACAAGGCCAAGTGCCTGCGATCGAAGTAGTCGAAGGTTTACTGTTGGCGGTTGCCGGAGCCCTTCTACTGACGCCAGGATTTGTAACAGACCTTGTTGGATTTACGATACTCGCGCCGTTGATACGGAACAATATAGCCGAAAGAATACTCGCCCAAGTCAACCTGAAAAGTCCGGCAGAAAGGCCCGCGGGGGCAGGGAAGACTATCGAAGGCGTCTTTCGACGCCGTCCATAGCGCGTAAAAGAATCGCAAATAGGGGTTGAAACGTATGATTCCATCCCTATTATATGCGTCCCCTGATTAGCACTCTCTCTTTCGGAGTGCTAATCGGATTAAGTAGGAAGGGTATAAACCGTGGGAGACATTTGTTCATGAATATTCGACCCTTACACGACCGCTTGGTTGTGCGTCGGTTGGAAGAAGAGACGACCTCCGCTGGAGGGATCGTGCTTCCCGACTCGGCTGCAGAAAAGCCATCACAAGGAGAGGTTCTGGCCGCTGGCCCGGGCAAAATCCAGGACGATGGCAAACTCCAAAAACTTGACGTGAAAGTTGGCGATAAGGTCATTTTTGGCCAATACGGCGGCAGCACGGTCACGCTTGACGGAGACGAACTGTTAATTCTCTCCGAGAGTGAAATTTTCGGTGTGTTGGAAGACTAACCAATTGATTCATAGAGGAACTAAGCGATGAGCGCTAAAGACGTAAAGTTTTCAGACGATGCTCGCGGACGTATGCTCGAGGGAGTAAATACGCTTGCGAACGCCGTTAAAGTTACGCTGGGACCCAAAGGACGTAACGTGATCCTAGACAAATCCTTCGGCGCGCCGACGGTCACCAAAGACGGTGTTTCGGTTGCCAAGGAAATCGAACTGAAAGATAAGTTCGAAAACATGGGTGCACAGATGGTCAAGGAGGTTGCAAGTCATACCTCTGATGAGGCCGGCGACGGGACGACCACGGCAACGGTGTTGGCTCAGTCGATTCTGACTGAGGGCTTGAAGGCGGTGGCTGCTGGAATGAACCCCATGGACCTTAAGCGAGGTATCGACAAAGCCGTGTCCGCGGCCGTCGCCGAGATCGAGGGCATGTCGACCCCGTGTGAGGACACCAAAGCGATCGCTCAGGTTGGTACCGTTTCAGCCAATAGCGACCACGCAGTGGGTGAGATCATCGCTGATTCGATGGACAAAGTGGGCAAAGAAGGCGTTATCACCGTAGAGGAAGGTAGCGGTCTTGAAAATGAACTCGACATCGTCGAGGGCATGCAGTTTGATCGTGGCTATCTGTCGCCGTACTTCATCAACAATCAAGATTCGATGGCAGCTGATCTCGATGAGCCATACATCCTTCTTTGCGACAAGAAAATTTCTAACATTCGGGACATGCTCCCGGTGCTCGAAAATGTCGCGAAGTCGGGTAAACCGCTGATGGTGATTGCTGAAGACATTGAAGGGGAAGCGTTAGCGACTTTGGTTGTTAACAACATGCGTGGCATTGTCAAAATTGCGGCGGCGAAAGCGCCGGGTTTTGGGGATCGCCGTAAGGCCATGCTCCAGGACATTGCAATCCTGACCGGGGCTACCGTCATTTCAGAAGAAGTTGGACTTACCCTCGAAGGCGCATCGTTGGATGATTTAGGTACCGCTAAGCGTATTTCGAGCTCCAAAGAAAATACCACCATTGTTGATGGTGCTGGTGAAAAAGGTGATATCGAAGGTCGGATCAAGCAGATTCGCGCTGAAATCGAGGATACCAGTTCCGATTACGATCGCGAGAAGCTACAGGAAAGACTAGCGAAGTTGGCGGGTGGTGTTGCCGTGATCAAGGTCGGCGCATCGACCGAGATCGAAATGAAAGAGAAAAAAGCACGCGTCGAAGACGCGCTGCATTCGACTCGCGCTGCCGTGGAAGAGGGCATTGTTCCCGGTGGGGGCGTTGCGCTCATCCGGGCATTGCAGAATATCGAAGACACGACGGGCGATAACGAAGACCAAAATGTGGGTATTCAAATCGCCCTTCGGGCGATGAGTTCTCCAATGCGGCAAATTGCTGAAAATGCCGGTGACGAACCGGCCGTGGTTGTCGAGAAAGTTCGTTCCCTTAAAGGAAATCAGGGCTACGACGGTGCCACGGGCGAATACGGCGACATGATTGAGCTCGGGATTCCGGATCCGGCCAAGGTGACGCGGATCGCTCTGCAGGCCGCGGCTTCAGTCGCGGGTCTAATGATCACGACCGAGGCGATGGTGAGTGAACTTCCCGAAGACAATCCTCCGCCAATGCCTGGAGGCGGCGGGATGCCGGACATGGGCGGCATGATGTAAGTCGTCGCCGGTTTAGACCCCGTTCAGAAGTCGTCGCATGTTGTGGCGACTTTACAAGCGGGAAGCCCTTTGAAAAGCCCCGCCATGTGCGGGGCTTTTTTGTACGTCCCGTTCGTCGGGAAGGTTCCATCGACAATGTTGATCAGGATGAGGTTAGGTACGTATTCAAGGTTTGCGGACGCAGGGCGTTAAAAGTGGCTGTAAAGCAGGGTATGATCGGTGGATCGAGCCATTGAGATCGGTATAGGGGGAGTTATGGAAGTCGTCGAGTATTTAGTACGTTGGGGTCACTACATTTTTGGTATCACGTGGATTGGCTTGCTTTACTATTTTAATTTGATTCAAGGCGGGTACATGGCGGCGGCTTCAAACGAAGCAAAAGTCGATGCGTTCACAAAACTGGTGCCGAATGCACTTTGGTATTTCCGTTGGGGCGCTATGTTGACCTTCTTGACCGGACTCGTGCTGCTTGAGGCGGTCTGGAGGACTGGTCGTTTGGGAATCGATATTGCACTAGGGGCAACCATGGGGACGCTGATGTTCCTGAATGTGTGGCTTATTATTTGGCCCAACCAGAAGATCGTGATTGCATCGAACGAAGCAGTCGCCGCTGGCGGCGAGGCGGATCCGGGCCAAGCGGGTGCGGCGGCGACGGCGCTGCTTGCGTCACGAACCAACACCCTCTTTTCGCTACCGATGCTCTTTTTCATGGGTTCGAGTTTTCATTTCCAGCAGGGCCCTGGGTTGCTCGATAACATTTCGGCACCTGGTCTCATCGTGCCAATGATTATCATCTTAGCGCTTGAGGCCAATGCGATATGGGGCAAATTGTCGGTAATTACGACCGTCAAAGGTGTCATTCACTCGAGTCTGATTCTGACGGCAGTGCTTTGGGCGACGGTTGCACTACTGTAAACGACGATGCGAGCAGCTATTAGAAGGGGTCTCTTCGAGGCCCTTTTTTTCAGAGGTTAGGGCGCTAATCTCTCGCGGTTTCTGACGTAGAGGCTGGGATATTGAGCGAGCAAACGCCCGAGACAGATTCGTCCATATCTGCAACCGGGAGTGGTGGTCGCTATCCTCGGACGGGCCGACCGCTAACAACCAGAGCGAATAATAGTTCTATTCCGTATGGCCTTTTGCTTGTCATGGCGATCATCGTTGGGGTCGGTGGTTGGTTCGTTTATGACCTATTTGAAGCCACGGAGGATGAACTGGAAAAGGCGCGTGTGCGCATAACGCAGTTAGAAGAGCGTGTCCGGATTACTGACGAGGCGGTCACGGAGACTGGCGCTAGCGCCAGCGAACAGATCAACCTTTGGGAGTCGGAAATCCGACGATTGGAACAACAGAGAAAAAGGAACAAAAGCGCGATTGAAGAGAATCAAGCTGCGTTCGAAAGGCGAGCCAAAACGGTGTCTGCGATCGAGACCACTATTCGGGGATTAAAAGCCCAGGTGTCGCGTCACGAAGGGTCGTTCAGCCAGCAACAAGAAGTCATCGACCAGTTGAATACGCTACAAGAGAACGTCGAGCAGCTCTTGAATCAGCAGCGTGACCTTGTCGACAAGGTGAATGTCACTAGTGTGACAACGTTGGGACTGCGTTCTAATCTTGAGACCAGGGTAAAAGAAAACGAGGAGGCCATCACTGCGATTGATGCGCATCGACGCGAAGTGAATGCAAGGTTAGCCGACCTCAAGCGACGGCTTGAGTTGTCAATACCTTGACTGACGCGAGATGCGATAGATCCCAATAAGCTAGGGTTGATGGCGGACTCCGCACCGCTGGTCAATCACCTTCGTTCCACATTTCAAGAACATCGATAAGGACTAGGTACCCTTGGTAAGTGACCTCGATACCGTTTTCGGTAATCGTCTCTAAAGTCATTCCATCGCTGATCTCGTCGCCTTCCCGCCACATGTTTCCTCCGATATGAATAGCCCTTTCGCGGGGCTCGGTGGTGAAGGTATGAATCGAGATACCGAGATTGGGAAATGCGTTGCCGACTGCGCCTTTAAAGTCCCGGTAGTGGATGAGTTCCGGACCGATGCGAGGAACGCCCACTTTTTGGACGGCGCCGACGTCTGGTGGCGATAACTGCGGAGTTGGAAATAATCCTGGTGGCGACTTTGACGATTCCGTTGGTAAAACCTCTCTACTGGCGATCAGGTGGTCTGTGCTCTTCTCGACTAACTTGTCAGTCGCAAGGCCTGGTTTCGTCGGATCTATCAACAGCCAAGTGATTAGAGCGACGTTAAGAAGCACGAGGATGGTGACGAGAGACCTGAAGGGGACGCGTGATTGACGCGGTAGTTGATCTCCGAGGGAGACACCGCGACGTTCAATATCTGCTTTACGTAGAGCGTCGAGAATGTACGACATCAGCGGGCTACGCGTAACTTAGCCACAGGGATATCCGCACGGCTGTGAAGTTGAATGAGCGAATTGGGACCCGCGATACCGTCGGGGCGTAATTGCCGGGACCTCTGGAATTGTTTTAGGGCGTCTCCTAGGTTGTGATCGAACAGCGCGCGATCGCCGTTGGTCGGTGCGAGATACGCTAGTGATTCAAGTTGTTGACGCAACCACTCCACCTGAGTCCCCGAATGTCCAAGTTGAATCGCACGGTTGAATCCAGGAGGTGCCCGCCACAAGACTGTGTAGTTGCCAAACCAGTGTTGTCGGATGGCCGAGCCGCTGACGACGTGGACGTTGCCATCGATTTCGAGAGTGTAGTTGGCGTCCGAGATGCTTAAGAGAGCGGCGAAAAAGGGATCGGTAGCGTGGTCCCATAGTTCTAGAACAGCGGGTCGGTTCAACCGCTCGAGTTCCGCGAGATCACCGTATCCTCTAAGGCACCGAAGAATGGTTTGTGTATCGATCTCGCAGCGCAATCGCGGCGATCCGCCGGCGATTCCCCAAGCGAGGTAGACGCTGTCGTATGCCGCTTGAAACCCTCGATCAATATTTGAACTGAGACCCGAAAGGCTTACCACTGCATTAACAGGATCCGGCGTTTCGACTTGATTGGATTCGCCCACGGTCTCGGAGATCGATATCGGCTCCGGTGCAGGCGTGGCAAGGGCGGTTTTTTCGTTCGCCGCGACGCCCACTTCGGCGAGCGAACCACTGGCATCAGGATTTGGGTTGGTGGTTCCTGGTTGTAACGAACGAACGGCAACTTCTGCGGGTGGCGAGGAACTCCTTGAAAATACGACTGACCATGGATTACTGGGAGTCAGAATCAGAATCAGAGAGACGAACACGGTAATGGCCAAACCTAAAGAGACCGGTAAACGCCACCGCCGGAACTTATTTGATGAAAACGCTTCTCTTGCTGCCTGCGAGACAATACGTCGGTTTACTCGATGGACACCGTCAACGTACGCGCCAAGTAGGCATCGGTCGCATAAGACGTTGATTAGACGAGGGATACCCTGCGTCTGCCGATAGATCAACCGGCGAGCCGAACGTGTGAAGACTTCGGCGGAAGCGCCGGATATCCGCATGCGGTGGGAGATGTAAGCGTGGATATCGTCGCTATCGAGCGCTTCGAGGTGGTATCGGGCGGTGATACGTTGAGCCAACTGGCGCAGCTCGTGACGGTCGAGCGTTACGCCGAGTTCGGGCTGTCCGATGAGAATGATACGTAAGAGTTTGCGTTCGTTGGTCTCTAGATTGGTAAGTAGTCGGATTTGTTCGAGTACTGCAGGTGAGAGATTTTGTGCTTCGTCGATGATCATGACCGTGCTTCGATTTTGCGAGTGCACATGGAGTAAATGACGATTCAAGCGATCAATGTATTGTTTGATGGATAGCGGCGATTCGGTTGGATAGTCAATACTGAGCTCGTCACATAACGATTCAAGCAGTTCGCGCACAGTGAGGCGGGGATTAAGGATGAACGCTACGTCCTGATTGTCGGGTACTTGAGCGATTAAATTACGTAACAGAGTTGTTTTTCCGGTTCCGACTTCCCCCGTAACCAGGACGAACCCGCCGTCGGATTCGAGGCCGTACATTAAATGCGCGAGGGCCTCGCGGTGTTTTTCGGACAGGTAGATGAAAGAAGGATCGGGCGCGATCGAAAAAGGTTTCTGGTTTAGGCCGAAGTGTTCGAGATACATATCGAAATTGCTGGTCCGCTAATCGGGTCGATGTAAGAACGCGCGCGATATTTCGAAATCTTTTTCGCGCCAGAGCCCATCCGCCCAAGCTTTACGGTCATCGCGATCGACGGGTGGGGTGGGATAGCGCCGCGCTTGGAAGTCGATACGAGCGCAACGTCCACAAAGAAATTCCCAGAATCCAGGCGTTCCGTCGGGATACACGATGGTGACATCGATGATGTTGTCGATCTGTTGGTCAAGGGCGTCACAGACGTACCCAAGACCACCGGTTT
>CAJWCW010000035.1 GCA_913030615.1 uncultured Gammaproteobacteria bacterium
TTAGTCTTCGATGACCGCAACGATTTGGTCTTCTTCCACAGAGTCTTCCGCCTGCACCAACAGCTCGGTCACGGTACCTGCTTGAGGACTTTCCACAGGAATTTCCATTTTCATCGATTCGAGAATGATGAGGACATCCCCCTCAGTGACGCTATCGCCAACCGCGACCTCTATTTTCCAGACAGATCCTGTGACTTCGCTTTCGACCGGATACCGAGCCATGTTGATCTCCGCCAAACAGGCGTTTATAGCAGATCGCCAAGGAACCCGGTATCAAGCTTTGCCTCGATAAAACGAGCGCTCTCCAGAATGCGACATAGGAGAGAGGCGTTGGTTTTGACGCCTTTGACTTCCATCGCTCGGAGAGCGATTAACGTACGGCCAATGGCAGCCTCCCGTGTCGCCCCCTTGCCGATCACCTTCGCTAACAGTGGATCGTAGTATGGGGTCACCGTATTCCCCTCCCGATAACTCGCTTCGATGCGCACACCCGCCATCTCTGGAACTCTGAAAACGCTTAGGTGCCCGGGATACGGCAACATGCTTTCAGGGTCTTCCGCGTAAAGCCTCGCTTCGACTGCGTGTCCATCAATCCCGGGTCGCTCAGGTAGAAGAGTCGAAAGTCGATCCCCCGAAGCAATTCGTAATTGCAGATCGACAAGGTCTAACCCCGTGACTTCCTCAGTCACGCCGTGTTCGACCTGCAATCTGGTGTTCATTTCTAGAAAACCAAAGTGGCCTTGGTCGTATAGCGTTTCCACCGTGCCCAAACTGTCGTAGCCGACCAAAGCCTCCACAGCCCGTGAAGACAACTCGTCAATGTCCGAACGATCTATCGCTGGCGCGGGGGATTCTTCAATGAGCTTCTGATGTCGCCGCTGGACCGAACAATCCCGCTCGTACAGGGCCAGCAACGTTTCACCATCACCAATCAGTTGCACTTCGACATGTCGCGAACCCTGAAGAAACTTTTCAAGAAATACCGTCGATTGACCGAATGTCCGCTCGGCTAAACTCGTTGCTGTTGCGTACGCTGCCGTTAAAGATTCGGGGTCCTTGGCAACGATCATACCGATACCGCCTCCACCGGCAGTGGGCTTGAGCATCACCGGGTATCCAATCGTTGCCGCGGCATTCGTCAGCATCTTCTGGTCACGAATTACTTCGCTCCCGGCATGCACTGGAAAGCCGTTTTCTTGCATCCATTGCCGCGCTTGCGTTTTCTCCCCCATGCGTTCTAACCAACTCGCAGCCGGCCCTATGAACTTCATACCTGCTGCCTCAACGGACCGGGCAAAATCAGGATTTTCCGCCAGAAAGCCGTATCCTGGATGCACGGCATCGGCTTTGGCCCGTCGCGCAGCCGCAAGGATATTGTCTCCATTCAAGTACGTATCAACGGGTCGGTACCCGGGCAGACGCTCGGCGCGCGACGCCTCCTCGACATGCGGTAATCCTGCATCAATATCCGAGTAGACGGCGATGCTTTCGCAATCAAGGGCGTTACATGCGCGGACAATACGCCGCGCGACCGCGCCTCGATTAGCCACCAAGACGCGCTCAAACATTTGCCTGTCGCTCCACCGATACCCCGCAGTGGCACCATATTTCGCCAAATCGTCCGACCCCGTGGATCGTCGTAGCTGACGGACGACGACCTGCGACGACAGCTCGATCGACGGAATCGCTAATCTGCCGTTCAACGTTGCTTAAATCGTTGGTCACCAACATATCTGCACGGGCATCGCCCAAGCGGCCCCCCGGGGGAAGCGGCGGTTTCTCGGCAGGCTCAACAAGAAGTCGCTTTTGCACGTCAGCGTTGAGCGGTTCAGCCGTCTGCTCAATCATCCTTCGATATGCGAGGTCGAGTTGCTCGCATCGCTGTTTATAGACTTCCCAGCGCATGGGTCAGAGAACGAGATCTTCTCCCGTCAGCCGAGCGTATGCTTCCAGGTATTTCGCCATTGTGTCGTCGATTACGTTTGCTGGTAATGCTGGTCCCGGAGGTGTTTTGTCCCACACTCCAGCGGTAACAAGTTCCTCTAAGTAATTACGCACAAATTGTTTATCAAAGCTTGGCTGTTCAGACCCCGGCTCCCACAAATCTGCGGGCCAAAACCGCGAGCTGTCGGGGGTGAATATTTCGTCGATCAGGATTGGCGTGGTCGCACCCGGCGGAACTCCAAATTCAAACTTTGTATCGGCCAAAATAATCCCACGCTCAAAAGCATAATCCCGCGCATCTCGATACAACGAAAGTGTCGTTTCTTGAAGCCACTCCATGGTTTTGACGCCGACAATCCCGACCCCTTGTTCAAAACTAATGTTTTCGTCGTGCAGACCGGCTTCGGCTTTTGTGGACGGCGTAAACAAAGGTTCGTCCAAGCGATCGCTGTTCACCAAACCTTCCGGTAATTCAATCCCGCATACACGACCCGTGTTTTGGTAGTCCTTCCATCCACTGCCCGTGATGTAACCCCTTGCAATACATTCAATCGGGACGACTTCCGTCGCCCGACAAAGCATTATTCGTCCGCTAAGAAGCTCTTTCTTTTTGTCGCTTATGCCAGGTACGTCTTCTACGGCTGTCGAGACAAGGTGATGATCCATCCTGTCGCCAAAGTAATCGAACCAAAATCGGGAAATTTGCGTCAAAACGATCCCCTTGCCTGGCAGGCCATTGGCCATCACCACGTCAAAGGCGCTGGTCCGATCCGTGGCGACAATCAATAGTCCGGGATCGCCATCGGGAAGCACCACGTCGTATAAATCCCGAACTTTTCCGCTTCTTTTGTTAGGCAAATCGAGATCGGTCTGCATGACTAACTGCGCCATGTACGCTCCTTACGCGCTGTTGCCGCCGTCGGCGGCATACACGGAACCCGTAATCCAACCAGCATCGTCACTTGCTAGGAATAGCATGACCCGGGCGATGTCAATTGGCTCGGCATACCGCCCCATGGGGATCCGTTCGACAATACGGTCATGAACCGCGGTGCCCGCTCCTGGGGCAATGCCTTCCTCGAGGCTACGCATCATTCTGGTCTCAACAGGTGATGGATTGACCGTGTTGACCCGGATGTTCATCGCCGCGTATTCCTTCGCCACAGACCGCATCAGGCCAATCACCGCGTGTTTGCTGGTGGAATACGGTGCAACGTTCTGTCCGCCGGACAAGCCAGCAACGCTCGAAGTGATGACGATGCTACCACCGCCGCTCCGCATCATGGCCGGGATTACAGACTTTAATCCCAACCAGACTCCCTTCACGTTAACCGCCATCACGCGGTCAAAGGTCGCTTCGTCGTATTCAAGCGTGGGTTTCACCGCCCCTTCGATGCCGGCGTTGGCCAACAAGATGTCTACTGCTCCGTATCGTTGCTCCGCGACCGCGATCATTTGATCGTTGTCTGCTGCGTTCGTTACATCGGTAACGCAATAACTGACTTGATTACTCCCTATATCGTCGACGGCCGCCGCGAGTGTCTCCTCACTCAAGTCTGCGATAAGCACATTGGCCCCTTCCTCGGCGAAAAGCTTTGCAGCGGCTCTCCCGATACCTCCCGCACCACCAGTGATCACCGCGGTCTTGTCCGCAAGTCTCATCGTGCCATCCTCGCGCCGTCTATTGTGCAAACCCTAGCCTTCAAGAGCCGCACTGAAATCTTCAACCAAATCGTCGACCTCTTCGATCCCTACAGATATTCGGATAAGGGACTCTGCAATGCCCATTTCTGCCCGCCGAACCGGCCCCATCTCGTGATAAATTGTCTGGGACACCGGTATAGCAAGTGTCCGGTTGTCACCCAGATTACTCGACTTAATCACCACCTTGAGCCGATTCAAGAAATCAAACGGTTCCATTTCCTGGCTCAGTTCGAACGAAAACAACGCCCCTGGTTTTTTGAAAAGTTGGGCACTCCGCTGAAATTGGGGATGCTGGCTTAAACCAGGGTAGTACACCTGCGAAACGCTACCGTGAGAATCCAAGAATTCGGCCAACGTTTGAGCGCTGGCGCATTGTCTTTCCAATCTCAACGCCAACGTCTCCGCCCCAATACTAATGTGATGCGCGGCTTCAGCGCCCAGAGCCGCCCCAAAATCCCGGAGACCTTTTTTTCGGATTTGGGTCATACCCCAATTTGCTGAATCACCTTTCTTATACGCTTCTTCGATGTGTGCATAGGATGCCCAATCGAATTGTCCAGTGTCCGTTATCGCCCCGCCCAACGCGTTGCCATGCCCACAGATGTATTTGGTTAGGCTGTTGACAACAAGGCTCGCATCAACGTCGATCGGCTGAAAAAGGTACGGAGAGGTCATGGTGTTATCAACGATGTAAACGATCCCGCGGGCGCGACAAAGGGAGCCAATCGCTTCAAGGTCACTAACTTGAGTACGAGGATTAGCGATGGTTTCAACAAACACCATCCTAGTGTTTTCGGTCAACGCTGCCTCCACCGCTTTCACGTCCGTGGCATCAACGAAACCGACGTCGATTCCGTGAAGGTCGAAGCTTCCAAAAAGGCTGTTGGTGTTGCCAAACAAAAATGAGCTCGACACAAAGTGATCGCCAGAGCGCATCAACGCGAACAACATCGTTCCGATGGCCGCCATTCCCGTCGAAAAACAAATGGTCTGGCGACCCCTTTCCATCAACGATATCTGCGTCTCAAGCGCGTTCACGGTCGGGTTGACCTGACGGCCATACGAATAACCTGAGCTGTTACCTTGAAATACGTCCGCGAGATCCTGAACATCATCGTATCCATACGCGACCGTCGCGTGGATAGGTTTGTGAATTGATCCGTGTTCCACCGGACTCGAGCGGTCCGAATGCACAGTTCGCGTCGTAAAACCGACCATGCCCAGTAATCCGAATTTGGCAGGCGACTATATCAGATCGTAAACGCTGTCGAGGTCGACGGTTCGATCAATTCAGCGACCTAGTTCAATCGGCTGGTGTTTTAGTTTCCACGAACGGCAGCGTCCACAAATCAAACACACGGGAAAGCGCCGAGATGGCCAAGACATGGCGCAACGATCCATCGACAATCGCCGATCGGACCTGATCGATCGTGTATAAATGCACCGCGATCGCTTCGCCTTGACCAAGATCCTGCGAGTCGTTCTTGGTCACACCCTCCGCAAGAAAGTGGTGACACAAATGCGAATGAATCGCCGGATTGGGTTGTACAGCACCCAGCGACTCCCAGCGGCCACCGCTGTACCCAGTTTCCTCTTTGAGTTCGCGTTGTGCCGCTTGGAGCGGGGTTTCTCCAGCATCAACCATCCCGCCAGGCGTCTCAAGCGTGCACGAACCACTGCCAAAACGATACTGCTCGACCATGACGGACCGGCCGTCCTCGGTGAGGGCGACCACGTTGATCCAGTCGACCGATTCAAGCACAAGCCGTTTCAATGTCCGGTCTTCGGTTGGGTGTTTTAGCCAATCGAAACGGACATTTAAGATGCCGAGATCGGGCCCACGTTCTGAACGTACTTTCTGCCACTCAAGCTGATTGTCCATCAAATTGCACTCTCCCTAGGGAACCACCGCAACCCCTAACAAATTAACTCAACGTTCCACAACCTGATCCCGAAGATTGACCGCCAGAGCGGCGTTAACGTCTATCGCCCGAGAGCCTATTCATTTGGAAGATGCTGCATCCCTTGCCGATGTAATTCCGATGTCACTGCGTCGAGGTGGCGTCCTTCCCGCACCGAATCGACCATCGCCTCCACCGAACCGTATTCGGCCACCGTATTCAAGGTGGTTAGCGTCGGATAAATCATTTGCCAATCGCCCTTCTCGTATCGTTGCAACGCTTCGCTTGGCGAAATCCACTCCCCCGATACCGTCTCGCGATCATCACCTGCCGCTTGTTGCCCCGGCGGCATCACCGCCAAAAAGAAACGTGTGTCGAAGCGGGCGGGCGCGGACTCTGGCGTAATCCAGTGGCTGAAGTAATGCACCCGATCCGTCGCTAACTCGAGTCCCTCGCTGCCAATGATGGCGGCAAAGTCCATCTCGCCTTCGAGAAGACGTTCGCGTAACACTTGATAGTGGCTTCTTTCCGCTTCATCACGAAAATAAAAGTCCCCGTCTTGTCGTCGAGCAAGAAGTACCCCACTTTCCTCAAAACATTCGCGAATGACCGTCACCCAATATCGAATCGCGTTATCTTTCAGTCCTAACTTTCTTGACGCCAATTGGTCGTCCAGACCAAAGCACAGCGCTTCAAGATCGGCATCTTGGTCGTCCACTTTTCCACCTGGAAACACGTGTAAATCCGGAAACACACCACGACCTGGCCTTTGCAACATGAATAGTTCAGGCCCTCTCTCGGCCGGTCGAACGATAAGAACCGTAGCCGCTTTACGGACGTCGACCACTTATGCCCCGCGCTCCTTCGTCAATCCAACCACTAATACGGCGCATCACGTTAGAGAAATTTCCTTGACTGGTTTTGCGACCCAATCATTCCTCGACGACTTCTTCCACGTCCGAGGCAGCAATAACAAGATCATCCAATGTCGTCTCAATTCTTTCCGCAATGTATGAGGCGAGTTCAAAATGGCCTACCCGTCGATCCGATGAAACCACGTAGCGGGAGCTTGTCGCGTCCTCATCTAGGTTCTTGAGGCGCACAATTGAAAGACGCTGCGGCCCCCCATCGTCGGTGACGATATAGGTCAGTACTGGCTCATCATTAACGGGTTCCGTGTAAACATCCATGACCGTAAGGTTGCGAAAACGATCGATCAGGGTTTGCACAGCGTCCTGATCGAGGTCACCGCTTTGATCCGATACCCATCCGTCGTCCCCGTCACTCGTGAGGGAAAAAACCCCGTCAAGCACAAGTTCCCGCACGGTGCCCACGGTTTGCAGCAAGGATCGATCGAGCCACGATGCGGCGTCCATTCCGGCCTCGTAAACCGAAAACTTGACGCTGTAAACAGGCCCGCCGGAGTCCGCCCTCGCGTGCACTTTTCGGTAGCCCGGTGACGTTCCAAGATACAAGCCTCCAAGGGCGTTCTCCTCGTCGTAAAGAACGATGTGGCGTTGATGGTTTTCACTCGTCACCTCGAAACGCTCGGCCGTCGAATCTTGCTCTGCAACGGGCCAGCCACTATCGGTGTCAGCTAGCTTCGTCAGGAACTGTTCGACCTTATCGGCGTCCGCTGGAATATCCAACATCAGTTGCCAATCATCGGTATCCCGAACAAGGGTCACGCCACCTTCTTCACCAATCGCTGAAATTTCGACTCTTTGAATCGCATCCGGTTCGAAACTCAGAAGGGACTCTGGTTTCTGTTCGTCATCTCCTAGTCGAAACCACCAGACCAGTACCACCAGTGCGATTTGAATAACGAGAATTGTGGCGAGTGTCGACTGCTTCACGACGTCTCTCCCAATAGGGCCAGATACCGATCACGCCTTTTTGCACCGACGTAGCGATGTATCAAGAAAACGACGAAAACCATCAACAAGGCAAGCGCATAATTGCCGTATTCATATGCTCGCTGACCTAGATCGCCGAGTGGCGGCAACGTGCTCGCATATTGGGTTCTGCCTCGGATCGTTTGCAAGACCTCGTCTTCCACCGCCCAATCGACCACGTTTTGCATCAGATCAAGCGGTCTGGTGTACAGCTGCCCGTTCGCCACACCGACCAACTGGATGATTTGATCCGAAACAAAGGAGTTCGAGCCAAATACCATCAGCCGAGCAGATTCAGGTGAACGTTTAATAACGCCCGAGACCGTTCCCGGTCCAGCGTCCTCTTCATTTTCATCTTCATTTTCGCCATCGCCTACCCGCGCATCTTCCGACTCTTCGAGCACGAGCGCGGATTCCACTTGCAACAGCGGCGACTCGTCGAAAAAAGATTCAAAGCGCCCCGAAACCAGGACCCCCAGAAGTTGGCGTCCTTCTTCGCCCTCTGACTGATACGGTTCAACCACATCGCCGCTCAGTTTCGGCATGACGTCGGGCGAGGAATCCCGCCAGCTTTGACTCGAACTCCAAATCAAACGCTGAACGTCACGTCCCTCTGATCCTGTTTCGCCCACGTCAATGGGCGACGCCCATGACATCGTCAATTGCGGGAGACCGACCGTGACTGGATGATCCGCCAGCATCGCCCCGTCGCGAACGTCGATAAAGAACGGATAGTCCAACATGCGGTAATCCTGAAAGCTGAACCCGCCCACTCTTCGGGTAACTGGTGCTGGGAATTGTGCGTTTTGTGGATCAAGCACTATGGACTTGTCGATTGAGATACCGTGGTGCTGTAGCCAAGCTTCAAGCCCGGTCGTATGCGGCACCGCGGATAGCATCGACTGAGTCAGGGTGCTACGGAAAGCCGAGGTGGCGACCACGACGGTACCGCCCCGCATTAAATATTGATCGATCGCAAACACCGCGCGGTCGTCGAGAACGGTCGGATCAACGATGAGCAAAACATCCACACTGGCTGGGATCACGTCGGTTAGATCCGCGGACTGGAGTTCATGGCTGCTGCCAAGCACGTCCCGTAGGCTGGCAAATTGGTTTCCCGGCATCTGTTGTCCACCAGGATACTGGGGCGGCGTTGGGGGTGGTGTGTAAAGGGCCACCGTCTGCATCAAACCCGACGCGAAACGCTTTAGCCCTTCTTCCAACCCTCGCTGCAGCCCGTCGCGGTCGAGCGATTCAGGGATGGGGATCTGAACGACCGTCGTGTCATCCGTTAGGGTCAGGTGAAAATAAAACGTGTCGGCATCGAAGAGACTTGCTGCCATGGGGCCAAACCCGAATTTGTCAGCGATTTCCTCGGCGACCGCACCGTCGTTCGCGTCCGGGTCAACAACTTCCCACGAAAACCTATCCCCGGCCTCCAATGCGGTACTTTCGAGCAGCTCCTTCAGAGACCTTCCTAGCGACGCAAGCTCGTGAGGCATGCGTTCGTTGGGGGAAATGTAACCCGTGAAACGGATCGGTTGGACGATGTTTGACCAAACGCTGTCGCCACCCTGAAAGTCGTATAGCACCTTCTTGATGCTTCGGGTGACCGCGTACTCTGGATTCGGGAGCCAGACATCGAGGTCGGTCTCACCACGCTGCTTAACATCGATCAATTCACGGAAACTCAACACCTCGTATTCATCGCCGTACTGAACGAGGACATCGAAATACGAATTGACCAAACTCGCTTCGTGCCGATCAGCCGTCTGAAAGGGTACCGGGCGAATACCGTACTTGGTGTTCGCCTCGTCCTCCAATTCCGCATTCTCCGCGGGATTGACGATCTCCACCCGTACTCGTTCTCCGCCCGCCACGCCGTATTCGACCAATAGATCCTGCATTTGCGGCACCAGCGGTGCCAACAACGGATGCGTTTTCTTGCTGAAATAGCCCCTGATGAGCAACGGTTCACGCAATCGTCTCAGGTACTGTAGTGTCGCATCTGACATCGAATACTGGTCGCCACGGGTGACGTCCCAGCGCATGGAATTACCCACACCGTGTAACCAGACATTGGCCACAAGAACATTCGCCACAACTAGCCCTAACAGGATTTGCGAACGTCTATGACGGGCCGGCTGAGCATCTTCTGACCATCCCTGGCGATCCAACCCGTAAACATTCAATGCAAGAAAAGCGACCGCGATCGAGGCATAGAAATAGAGATCTCGAAAATCGAGCATACCGCGCGTGATCGATTCGAAACGCGAGCCCGAACCGAGCATTCGCAGAATATTGGCGCTGCTGTTATCCATTAGGTCAAGTAGGAAGGGGCTACCGATCAAATAGAACGACCCACAAGCCAAGGACGCCAAAATTAGCGCGACGATTTGATTGTCGCTCCTAGCACTGACAAATAAACCAACGGCTATGTAACTTGCTCCCAGGAGAATCGCGGCAACATAACCGGCAAAAACTGGTCCCCAATCCAAACCCCCTAGGCTGCTGTCGGCAACCGCCAACGTGAGTGGGAGGGATAACGTAAGCACCAAAGCAATACCGAGCAGTACCCAGCACGCAAGAAACTTTCCAATAACGAGCTCCCAGGTCGTCGCCGGAAGCGTGAGAAGAAATTCGAGCGTTCCACTTCGACGCTCCTCACTCCACATTCGCATCGTGAGCGCAGAAGACAAAAAAATCAGCAAAACCGGCATCCATTCAAACATCGGCCGAACGTCTAAGATATTCCGTGCAAAAAAAGCCTCACCCCAAAAGAAAACGAAGAGCGTGGAACCGAGAAACGCGAGTAAAAATAAGTAACCTATCGGCGACCCGAAGAACTGCATAAGCTCTTTGGCCGCGACCTCCATACTCTTGTTTTTGCTAGCGAACATCGCGAACCTCGCTTACTTCCCGGAAGAGCCTTTCCAAATCACGTTGAACTGGTGCCAAACTGTGGATCGGAATTTCCTTTGCCACTAAGGCGCGAGCCACCTGCGCAGTGAGTTCCTCAGGTTCGACACCGGTTTGGGTGAGGAGTAACCGGTCGTCTTCTACAACGATATTCGCCGTTGCACTGAGCGCGTTCTCAACGTCCACAGGACGTGCCGATGTCCTTAACTCGATTGTGTCGGCGCGTTTCAAATCCTCCAGCTTCTCATCGATCGCCAGTTCACCATCGCGCATGATCAACACTCGATCACATATTGCGTCTACTTCTTGCATGATGTGGGTTGAAAGGATCACCGTCGCGGTTTTAGCCAGATCCTTCATAAGACGCCGCATCTCTTCGGTCTGTCGAGGATCAAGTCCATTAGTCGGTTCGTCGAGAATGAGCACGGGCGGCTTATGCAAAATTGCTTGAGCAACCCCTACACGCTGCTGAAACCCTCGAGATAGGGTGCCTAACTTATCAAGGGCTCGAGATCCAAGTTCCATCGCCTCGATCACATCCCGTAGCCCGGATTCCGCTTCCTTCCCGGTCATACCGCGCATGCTTGTGGCAAAGTTTAGGTAGTCGAAGACCGACATGTCTGGGTAAAGCGGGCGATTTTCGGGTAGATAACCGATCTTACTCTGCACCGTTTCGGGCTCGTCCCGAACGTCAATTCCATCGACCAGACCTCGCCCGGAAGTCGGTTCGAGGTATCCCGTAAGCATTTTCATGACGGTGGTTTTGCCGGCTCCGTTATGCCCAAGAAGGCCTACGATCTCGCCTGAGCCGACCTCGAAACTGACCTCAGAGGCAGCCACCACGGCGCCGTAATGTCGCGTTAATCCATCGGCTTCAATCACTATTATTCTTTCCCTAGTCGTACTTCAATACTCGCAGGCGGCATAGACTAATGTCCAAGAAAAACAAATTCCATCCCGGCAAGTCCTAGACACATAAGCAGCATTACCCCAGGCTGCCCGCATGACTCGCCGTCACATGATCCCCGGTCCCGCTGGCAATTTGGAAGCCATGGTCAATGACTCGGGCGGAGGTTCTTGGGTCATACTGTGTCACCCCCATCCTATCTACGGCGGTTCGATGTTCGACGCAGTTCTCGACACTGTCGAACAAGCGTTGACGCCTATGAACCTACGGACCCTACGATTCAATTTTCGCGGCGTCGGGTCCAGTGAAGGCGAGCACGATCACGGGGAAGGCGAAGTGAACGATCTACTCGCGGTCGTGGAGTGGCTCTGCGAAGCGAAAAACCCGTCAATAGTCTCGGTCGCCGGTTACTCATTCGGTTCCGTGGTGGCGAGCCGGGGTGTTGCCAATAACGACAGCGTGTCTCGTGTCGTGTTGGTCGCCCCCCCAACATCTTCGATGGCATTAGCAACCGACCTTAAGTTGCCCGTGCGAATCATCGTCGGCGATGCCGATCCGTTTGTCGACCTTCCACAGCTCCAACAGTGGCAGCACGACCAAAACGATGCCGAAATCGTGACAATCTCTGGGGCCGATCACTTCTTTGGTGGCCAACACCAGGCCTTACAATCGGCAACGTCGGCTATTTTCAGTGAAGCCCTGCCCCCGTGATCCAACCATGACTGACGAATACAACCGCATAAACGGCTAACCCCAACAATATCGGCAACCATAAGTCTTTCCAGCGGAGCGTAGCTCGACCCATCGCAATAGCGCCGAACGGAACATTCGATGTGCGCGCAGCAAAGATCCGCCATGCGTCATTTTGCTCACGGGCCATTCGCATATCGATCAGGTACGTACCAAAGACCGAGACAAGACCGACCGTCCCGAAGAAAATTAACGAAGCGCCATCACCATTTGCTGTCATATGTCCCACCACCCATAACACCACGGCCCACTGAAAAGGATGGCGGGTAATGCAGATGACACCACGTGGTTCCGTTCCCAACTCGCCTTCTTTACCGAGACTCGTCGGGTTCTTAGTCGAAAATGCTCCGACGGCGAGTACGAACGACAACCCCACCAGCACGTACGTCAACCACCAATGAGCCAAACTTGGTACCCACAAATACGGACTCACGGGTCGGTCTGCGTAGCTCAAGATCATGAACCCAAGCGTAAACACCGCAACGATGGAGTACGCGGCAAGGTACCGGTTGCGCCCGAATCGCTCGATCAGCACTGAGCGAAATGACGTGCTGCTGATTCCGAGGTGTGAAATCAAGAACAATGCACTCGCGAAAACCAACCTCGACAAAGCCATACCTCATCCATGGATAAGCAGTTAATCCTGCATCCATGGAGCACGAAAGCCAACCTAGGGAGCTGTGATACGCTCTTTGCCATCAGCTAGGGGGAAGGCGATGCGCGACGTTACCGGAAAAGTTGCATTCATCACTGGCGGCGCGAGTGGCATGGGGTTGGCGATGGCGCGTTCATTCGCGGCTGCCGGCATGAAGGTTGCCATCGCGGATGTCGAACAAGATGCGCTCGATCGCGTCAAAGCGGAGTTCAACGCGAGCAACGCCGAGGTCATTACCCTTCAAGTCGACGTGACCGATCGAGCCGCGATGGAAGCTGCCGCGGACGCAACCGAAGCAGCTTTCGATAAAGTTCACGTCCTGGTTAACAATGCTGGCGTCGCCGTCGGCGGATCACTGGATCAGATGTCGTACGAGGATTGGGATTGGGTCATGGGCGTTAATCTCGACGGCGTGGTCAATGGCCTACAAGCGTTCGTGCAGCGAATCAAAGCTCACGGTGAGGGAGGCCATGTGGTCAACACCGCATCCCTCGCGGGCCACTTCGCGATTCCCGGACTCGGCGTTTATACCGCGACCAAATACGCGGTCGTTGGAATATCCGAAACCCTCCGCGCTGATCTCAAACAACACGATATTGGGGTTTCTGTACTTTGCCCCGGCGTGGTCAACACCAATATTTTCGATTCAGGGCGCAACCGACCCAGCCATCTACAGGGTGAAACGGACACGGCGAAAATGGTCCTTTCGGAGGATGTAGCGGAGCCGGAACGGGAGCAACGGATGGCAGAAATGATGGCCCGAGCGTTGGATCCGGCCGTGGTTGGCGATATGGTTTTGCATTCGATCCAAGAAGACGAGTTCTACATTTTCTCGCATCCGGAAATCGAACCGATGGTGTCTGGAAGGGCGGCCGAAGTCACCGACGCGTTTGCGCGATGGCGTAAATACCGCGAGGACCACGGCGTCTGAACACGGAGTTAAACGGAGCGTTGGTCGGCGTTACCGGAGGCGCTTCAAGGCTCCAGACACCTGCTCTGGTCATCGATTTAGTCCGCTTTAAGAACAACCTCGAGACCATGAGCACGCACTGCCAAACGGTGGGTGTTGCCCTGCGCCCCCACACAAAGACCCACAAATGCGCTGCCATAGCACAACTGCAAATCGAGGCTGGAGCCCGCGGTATCTGTTGCGCCAAATTGGGAGAAGCCGAGGTTATGCAAGCCGCTGGCATTCACGACATTCTGCTCACGTCACCCGTCGTCACGGCGAGCGGAATCGATCGTCTACTCCAGTTGAATGAGAGCGGCGCCAATATTAGCGCCGTTGTGGATAACCCGCTGAATGGCAAAGCACTCAATGACGCCGCTCGAAAATTCGGTACGCCACTAAAAGTTCTACTCGACCTGGACCCGGGGCTTCACCGAACAGGCATAGAACCCGGCCCAGGCGCTTTGAAACTGGCGCGGCAACTTTCGGAATCCGCCCACCTCGACTTCACCGGGCTCCAAATGTACGCCGGAAACCTCATGCATATCACGTCGTATAACGAGCGCCACGATCAGTCAGTGGCTGTCATGGAAACGCTGGTTCAATTCCGAAACGAACTTCAACAAGCGGATATCGCTTGCCCGGTCACCAGCGGCGGCGGAACGGGCACGTTTGATATCGACCCCGAAACGGGCGCACTCGATGAACTGCAAGCGGGGTCGTACCCTTTCATGGATCGACAATACAACGAAATTGAGACTAGGCAGGGTGACCACCCCGCGTTTTTTACCTCGCTGTTCGTGCAGACGACGGTGGTATCCGCAAACCACGACAATCTCATCACGACCGATGCAGGCCTTAAGGCCTTCGCTACCGACGACAAAAATCCCGAGCTCCATGAAGGTGGACCACAAGACGGTCGTTACTTCTTTTTTGGTGATGAACATGGCGGTGTTCGGTGGCGTACCACTGAGGTATTTGCGGTTGGCGACTGGCTGCGCGTCATCACACCGCACTGTGACCCAACGTTTAATCTATACGACGTTGTTCACGTCATCGAAGGAGACACACTCGTCGACATCTGGCGTGTAGATGCCCGCGGACGTTCAGCGTAACAACGCCTTGTTAAAGTCCCTTTGCAAACATCGCAAGCGCATCAAGTACGTCATTGGGTCGTTCGCTCAACATAAAGTGGCCGCAGCCGTCGAGGTTAACGATTTCGGCATTGGGTAACGCTTTCGCGACTTCGAGCCCCGCCCGGGCTGGAGTCATTAAATCCGCCCCGGCTGCGATTACGAGCGAAGGGCATACGACCTCATGGGGGGAAACCTCAGCAAAACCGTGGCAGGCCTGTAGATCAGCGTGAAGGACACCCTGGTTCGCCCGTTCGAGGAGTCTTTCGCCTGTGCCCATCATCCAAACGCCTGGATTGGTATTGGCACCTACCTTTCCGTGCGACGAATGACTCCATGTGTTGATCATCTCAATCGCGGCATGATCGTTGTCGGCCGCCGCGTTTAACAACGCGTCGGTGACGGGCATCGGGACCGATGTGCCCAAAAGCGCGATGGCGCGACAACGACCCGGGTGATCCACGGCGAATCGATAGGCGACCAAAGAACCCATGCTATGACCAACGATAATCGACGGGGCGAAACCGAGGATATCGACGACGACGGCCAACCAATCAGCGATCGCATCGATCGTATCCAGCGGGGCACCTTGGCTCCGCCCGTGACCGGGGAGATCGACAGCGGCGCTATTGAATCCGTGGCGGGCAAAGTATCGAGCCGGCATTACCCAAATGCTGTGATCCATACCTGCCCCATGGATAAACACAATCCCCGGAGCATCGGGTTTGTGTTCAGAGGAGCCCGTCGACACAAATACACGTTCTGAGTTCACCTCAAGGTACATCGTTAGCCTCTTTGCGAGCGACGTAGTCCGCGTCCCAAATCCTCGATCAAGTCGTCCGGGTCCTCCAATCCGATGGAAAGTCGAACGAGACCCTCACCGATGCCCGCGCTCGCAAGCGCATCGGTACTCATGCGGTGATGGGTGGTACTCGCTGGGTGAATCACCAGGGATTTAGCATCGCCAATATTGGCTAGGTGTGAAAAAAGGGAAAGCGCTTCGATAAACGCTCGCCCTGCACCTCGGCCACCTTTAATGTTGAAACTGAATACTGCACCCGCGCCTTTCGGCAGCAATCGAGAAGCGAGCTCCCGATCCGGATGCGAAGCGAGCTCCGGATAGAGCACGGACTCAACGGCTTCGTGTCCGTCCAAAAATGCCACAACACGGCGGGTATTCTCCACGTGACGCTGCATCCGTAACGGCAGTGTTTCTAAACCTTGCAGCACATGAAATGCCGTCGTTGGTGCCATGCAAGCGCCAAAATCCCGAATGCCCTCTTTCCGCGCTCGTGTAATGAAAGCTAGCGGTCCAAATTCTTGCGCAAAAACCAGATCGTGAAACCCCTTGTACGGTTGGGTCAACGTCGGGAATCGTTCCGATGTTTCCCAGTCGAACGTCCCACCATC
The DNA here is from genome assembly GCA_913030615.1 of uncultured Gammaproteobacteria bacterium. Lineage (GTDB taxonomy): Bacteria > Pseudomonadota > Gammaproteobacteria > Pseudomonadales > Azotimanducaceae > UBA11889. The sequence continues at coordinate 16,168 of CAJWCW010000035.1, forward strand.
GACCACCAAGCCGCCGATAACAATGCCGTGTCCACTTAAGAATTTAGTCGCTGAATGCACAACGATATCGGCACCGTGCTCGATGGGCTTACACAAGTACGGTGTCGCAAAAGTCGAATCCACAACCAGTGGCATTGCGGCATCATGGGCGACCTCCGCAAGCGCCGACAAATCGAGCACTTCAAGGCCCGGATTGCCCAAGATCTCTCCGAATAACAGTTTGGTTGATGGCGTAATGGCGCTTCTGAACGCTTCGACAGAACGGGGATCCACGAACGTGGTCTCGATACCAAAACGGGGCAACGTGTACTCAAGCAAATTGTGGGTACCGCCGTACAGCGATCTAGACGCGACGATATGATCCCCGGCCGAACAAAGTGTCGCGACCGCGAGGTGCATGGCCGCTTGGCCGCTGGCGGTTGCGATCGCTCCGACACCCCCTTCCAAGGCTGACAACCGTTCTTCCAATACCGCGTTAGTCGGATTGGATAGCCTCGAATAGACGTGTCCCGCTCGCTCGATATTGAACAACCCGGCGGCGAAATCGGAGTCCGGAAATACGAACGAAGCCGACTGATAGATCGGCGTCGCGCGCGCGCCGGTCACCGGGTCTGGCTGCTGTCCAGCGTGCAACGTTAACGTATCAAATCCAGTCGACCGGGGCCCTTCATGTTCAGACATCGCAATCGAACTCCATCCCAGAAGGTCCGGCCACACCGAACCGAAACTTCATGATTACTGCTTGCACCGTCCCACCACAAGTCCGTTGTTAAAAAACATTGGCGCAATAAATCCCTCATCGAAGTTCTACGCCCGATCGGTAATCCGAACTGGACGCATTAACTTCGGCGCGGCAAGATAGACGCCATGTACGAACGTACCCGCTATCCCCTTCGCGAGGGTCTTATCGAAGCCCACGAGAAGGTATGGGAAAGCATCGCAGAACCGGGCCCGTTTTGGACCGGGACGGAACGAGTCGCGATGGTGTTGGAATCGCGTGCCGCGACGAGTTGTCGTTTGTGCGCGAAACGCCGGCAGGCACTCTCGCCCTACGCCGTAGACGGGGTGCACGATAACGAGACGGACTTAGACGCCGTGATCGTCGATATGATTCACCGGATTCGATCGGATCCTGGTCGTATCACGCGAAACATGTTCGATCAGGTCATGGCCGCTGGTATCACCCCCGAGCATTACATCGAAATTGTGAGTGTGGTGAACTCCTCGGTCATCATAGACACGTTACATGCCGCGTTGGGTCTCCCTTTGGCCGAGCCCCCGACACCGCAACCCGACGCTCCCACGGGACAGCCCCCTGCCAATGTGACGGATGGAGGCGCTTGGGTTCCTATCGCGGTCGGTAACGAAAGACCCGGTATGATTAACGGACTCAGCAACAACCGAGAGCCCAACATCGCACGTTCCATGGGACTCGTACCAAGCGCCGTGCAACTCTTCTTCACGGCGTTTCGACCCCATTACGCATTGCAGAACATCCCCCTTGATCTGAAGCAATCTCAGGCAGAATTCATCGCATCCCGCGTTTCCGCGCTGAACCAGTGTTTCTACTGAACCACCTCACATACGATGCTGCTCCGGGCGAGCGGCCAGTCAGACCAACAAGACTTCGACTTGAATTCGGTCACAGACGACCATGCCGACTCGGGGGTTGATTTTGGTCATTGGCTCAGGTCGCTGACCGAAGCAACCATTCAAAACCGATGGGATGACCTCACAACCATTCGCGATCAAGCAGGCGCGGCCATGGGCACGCAATCCATGGTGGATGCACTTGTGGTTGCGTCGGGCTTCAACGGAATCACTCGGGTTGCAGACGCGACCGGCATTCCACTCGATGAGAACACCCAACAAATAACCATCGACATGCGTGTATCGACAGGGATCGAACGATTCAACTACGCCGAAAAATCGGATCGGTACGACCTCGTCACGACTTGACGACGTATCGCCGTTGAAGCTCTTCGAGGTCTCGCGCATTGAGGCCTAGACCACGTTTCAGATATCCATCGATCGAGCCGTGCAGTTTTTCCATCACGCGAAAAGCAGCCCTCAAGTACTCGACGCGAACGCCGGCGACGGATTTGATCTTCTCGATTTCAGGACTCAACAAACCGTAGTGCTGTCGAATGCGAGGAAGGATAAAACCCTCGAAATCGATAACGGTGTTGGTCAACAAGTAGTCTTCCTCAATGTTCTCGCGATTGACGCCAAGTGATGCAAGGATCATTGCAGCTGCGAGGCCCGTTCGATCCTTCCCTGCGGTGCAGTGGACCAAGAATCCCCCGTCATGCGTGTCCAACAGTGCTGCAAATACCTTGTGATAATTGTTGGTGTGGTCGCGAACAAGATCCTCATTAATCGCCGTCATAAAATTCACTCGCTGGTCTCCGGTCGGCGGACGGGTCCTTAGCACCTGCCGCAGCGAGGGAGCGCTACCAGGGTCCATCGAAACATCTGTTCGTCTCGGATTTTCAGGGGGCAAGGGGGTCGGATCGTCCGCCCGCTCGTCAGGTCGGCGCAAGTCACATATGTGCCGAATACCCAATTCGTTAAACGTCGCAAGGCCAGTCGGCGTTATATTGGAAAGGATTCCACATCGAAACAGTTTGCCCTGGACTACGTAGCCCCCCGCGACCGTCGGGTAGCCACCGAAGTCCCGAAAATTCACCCCGCCTTCGATATCGATAATTTCTGGCATTCGT
>CAJWCW010000036.1 GCA_913030615.1 uncultured Gammaproteobacteria bacterium
GAACGTCTCGCCGACGCCGTCTACGAAGGCGCAAACGACGCCCTGTTCGAGACGGTTTCCGTAACCATGAAAACTGCGCAAGAAGCTGGCCCCAAAGATATTATTGAGTCCCACGGATTACTGCTTGGCACGCCCGAGAACTTCGGTTACATGTCCGGCGCCATGAAGGACTTCCTCGATCGAACTTTCTACGAGGTCGAAGGAAAAATCCAACCACTTCCGTACGCGACATTCATCAGCGCGGGAAATGATGGGAGCGGTGCTTTGCGCGCCATCCGGAGAATCGCCAACGGCTACCCATTTCAAGAAGTCCAGGAACCAGTGATCGTCGTTGGAGACCCGACACCCGATGATCTCGAGAGATGCAAAGAGTTGGGTATGGCGCTAGGCGCAGGTATCGACGCAGATATCTATTAAGTCAGGCGCTTTTGCTCAACGGGTACCCTGCGCGAACATCTCGATTCAATTCGCGCCGGGCCCAGGCATATCCTATTAGGCCGACCAAGACGTTGCTCACTGCGATTGCGACGAAAACGCCTCGATACCCCAAGAAAAAATCGAGAACTAGCGCAAGAGGTATCTGCACCACGACCATACGTAGTATTGAAATCACGAGAGACGGCAACGGCTGGCCTAACGCCACAAAGTAACTCGTCGCCATCATCGTGACGCCGAAAAAGCCGAAAGTGATCGGCACGATCAACATGTAATCGTAAGCCGCGCCGATGACGTCCGCATCGTCAACCACGGCGCCCACAATCGAGTTCCCGAACGCAGCCAGGACGGCAAAAGCGAACAATCCCCACGCCATTGAAAACCGGTACGTAACTGAAAGCGCCATCCGAATGCGCTCATTTTTTCTAGCTCCATAGTTCTGGCCTACGAATGGACCGATGCTGGATGAAAGAGCCATAAGAATCATGGTTGCCAACGACTCAATTCGGGTCGCCACCCCAAACGCCGCAACAATGGCGTGCCCATGAACAGCTAAAAGCGCCATTAGAACGCTCATGGTCACCGGACCGATCAAGCTTGAGGCCATCGACGGAATGCCGATGCGCAAAACCTCTGCCCAAGAACGAAGCAGCTGCTTGATAGAACCCAGCGGTCCAAAGAGTCCGAATCGACGGAAAATAACGAGCGCGTAAATAGAGGGTAACGCACGCGATAGGATGAATGCCCATGCCGAACCGTTCACCCCGAGACCCTCTATATCGGCAAACCCAAATATCAATGCCGGCGCAATCAACACCTGAAGGACTGCGCCAGAAGTCATGATAATGCCAGGCGTTCGAGCATCGCCGAGCGCGCGCACCATCATTCCGCCAACCATGGGTATCGCAAATAACGGTAGCCCTACAAACCATATGCGCACATAAGAAACCGTGATTGGCAGGATCGCTTCGCCCGCCCCTTGCCATTGAAAGAGAACGGGCGCGTAGACATATCCCAAAGCTGAGATCACAACGATTAAAAGCAACACCAAAATCAATGTGTGCGCGCCGATGAGAATACATCGTTCTCGGTCACCACCACCGAGGACGCGCGACATAATTGAGGTCGCACCTACCCCGAGTCCCATGGAGACGCTCGACACGGCCATTACTAGCGGAAACGTAAAGCTAACCGCGGCTAATTCTGAGGTCCCAATCCAACCGATATAGATCGTATCGATCATCGATGCTCCGATCATCGACGAGATACCGAGGAACATCGGTGCGGTCAGGCGGCTTAGGTGTCGGGTGACCGAGCCCGAGGTGAGATCAAAGACGGGCACTACTGGGTTCCCTGTTCGAAGACCACGGACCGCGAATCGCCAGTGGCTTGCTCGCCAATCATCATACCACCCTCACGAATCAAGCTAAAAAACCGAAACGCGAAAGAAGCTCGGGGTATATTACCTACCGCAATTTCGGAACCTCGTTTTGACCGAACGCACGGCCAACATCCTTCAGAGCATCAACGCGATTTCCCCCGCCGAATGGAACCGTTGCGCAAACCCAGCCAGCGAGGAATACAACCCATTTCTAGACCACCGTTTCCTTCGCGCGTTAGAAGAGAGCGGTAGTGCCGTGGCTGAAACGGGATGGCAGCCATTTCATCTTTGTCTCAAAGAATCGGAATCCGCGGTCGCTGTTGCACCCATCTACCTCAAATCGCACTCAAGAGGAGAATACGTTTTTGATTCCGGGTGGGCGGACGCGTTCTACCGAGCAGGTGGAGAGTACTACCCTAAAATGCAAGTCAGCATTCCGTTTACTCCCGCCACTGGACGCCGACTACTCGTGAGCGACTTGCCAGAGCGAGACCAGATCGAGGAACAACTCCTGCATGCCCTCGTCCAAGTCGCACGACAGATCAAAGTCAGCTCGTTACACATGACCTTCCTACCTAAGGCGCAATGGGACCGGGCCGGCAAGTTCGGGATGCTGCAACGAATGGATACGCAGTTCCATTGGCACAACGACGGTTACGATACGTTCGAAACGTTCCTGGAACATCTGTCCTCCAAGAAACGCAAAAACATTCGTCGTGAACGGCGCGACGCCGTCGCTAACGACATTACCATCGAATGGATTACCGGAAGCGATCTTAAAGAAAGTCACTGGGATGCCTTTTACGACTTCTATATCGATACCGGCAATCGCAAGTGGGGGACCGCTTATCTCTCGCGTTCTTTCTTTAGCTTGATTTCAGAACTCATGCCTGAACGTACATTGCTGATATTGTGCAAACGAAATGGTCGCTATATTGCCGGGGCTATTAACTTTATCGGTGACAAAACGTTATTTGGCCGGAACTGGGGTTGCCGAGAAGACCACCGATTTCTCCACTTCGAAACCTGTTACTACCAAGCCATCGAGTTCGCAATAGCAAATCAACTCGAGTCAGTAGAAGCAGGAGCACAAGGCTCCCATAAAATCGCTCGCGGGTATCTGGCGCAGCCCACGTACTCAGCTCACTGGGTCCGCGATGCTGGATTTCGCGATGCCATCTCAGAGTTCCTCCGAGACGAGCGGAGATACGTCGAACAAGACATTGAATGGGTTGAATCGCACACGCCATTTCGGACTAACCTCGACCTGGAACGGTTTCAAGATAGCCTTAAGCTCGATCAAGTACCTGACGAACCTCCAACGGGGAAACCCCCGACATAAATCACCAGTATCTTGCGGGCTCATCAACCTTCCCCGTAAACCACTTACACGGAGGTTACACGCTAACTGCGTTTTCGCGTTCGATCTTCGCGTCAGAAACGCTTCTATTCCTTTATGATAAGGGTGGTCCCTATGTCTGGATTTCGCATGTACCGCCACTCCATTAAAGCCGTACTCGACGACGACATCGGACTAAATAAACGCGTTCAAATAAATGGTTGGGTTCGCTCGCGACGGACATCGAAAAGCGGCTTTTCATTCCTTACGATTCACGATGGATCCTGTTTCAGCTCGTTACAAGTAGTCGCCGATCAATCGCTGCCTAACTATGACGTAATTACTGAAATCGCAACCGGGGCCGCATTGTCCATCACTGGGGAAGTTGTGCAGTCAGAAGGCCGAGAGCAGGACCGTGAACTCCGCGCTGAGCGCGTCGAAATCATCGGGACCATCGAGGATCCTGAGTCATATCCAATCGCGAAAAAACGGCACAGCTTCGAATATCTGAGGTCAGTGGCTCATTTAAGGCCAAGAACCAACACGTTTGGAGCGATCGCAAGGGTACGAAATGCCGTCGCTCAAGCTGTACATGACTATTTCGCCACGAACGGGTTCGTCTGGATAAATACCCCCATTATTACCGCGAGTGACTGCGAGGGCGCGGGTGAACTTTTCCGTGTCAGCACGTTGGATCTCGCTAACGGGAACGCAGAAAACTATGACCAGGACTTCTTCGGTCAAGAAACATTTCTGACGGTCTCTGGACAACTTAATGTGGAGCCCTACTGTCTGTCACTGAGCAAGGTCTACACATTCGGTCCGACTTTCCGAGCAGAAAACTCCAATACGTCGCGCCATCTGGCTGAATTCTGGATGATCGAGCCCGAGATCGCATTTGCCGATCTTCATGCCAACGCAGACCTTGCTGAAGACTTCCTAAAATCGATTTTTCTCCAAGTCCTCGAGCGTGTACCCGAAGACATGCGTTTTTTTGCCGAAAGAATCGATGGGAATGCCATTGCCCGCCTTGAAAACGTTATATCAAGCGCCTTCGAACGAATGGAATATGGCGAAGCAATCAAGATTCTTGAGCGGTCGGGTGAGGCTTTTGAACATCCATTGCATTGGGGTCTCGACTTGCAGTCTGAACACGAGCGTTTTCTCACAGAAAAACATGTAGGTGGACCCGTCGTCGTGATGAATTACCCAAAAAAAATCAAAGCCTTCTACATGCGCTCCAACGATGACGACAAAACTGTCGCAGCGATGGACGTTTTGGTTCCAGGCGTCGGAGAAATCATCGGCGGTAGTCAACGAGAAGAAAGGCTCGACAAACTCGATGAATGCATGGACGCGGCTATGAAAGAGGAACTCTGGTGGTATCGGGACCTACGACGATATGGGTCCGTTCCCCACGCCGGGTTTGGTCTCGGCCTCGAGCGCCTCGTTCTCTATATAACGGGTATGGAAAATATACGTGACGTGATCCCCTACCCCCGCGTGCCGCATAGCGCCACATTCTGAACGAAGTCACACCAGTAACTGCAGTTCTTACACGAACATGATCAAGTCGCTAAGGAAACTTGGTCGTTTCGTCCGCAGATACCGTGGACGCATTACAGGCGGTATTTGCCTATTTCTCGTAGCTAGGCTGCTCGAGGCCACTATCCCACTGTCGCTAAAAGTCGGGGTCGATCGGATAGCCGACGGTAATCCCGACTTATTCATGCCCGTGTTCAGCATTGTTGCTGTAGTGATCGCACGTTTCTTCATCGTTTCCTGGGCGCGAATAGCGGTCCGACGAGCCGGGCTTCTTATCGCGTTCGATTTGCGCCGCGCGTTGTACGCGCATCTGCAGTCTTTGGGCTCTCGTTTTTTTAGCCAATACACGATAGGCGACATGATGACTCGCGCGGTTGCCGATATCGCATTGGTACAGCGGCTAATCTCGAGCGGCACCATCCTGCTCGTAATCATGGTGTTTGCGTCGTTGGTGGCATTCTCCTTCATGCTGTATCTCTCTCCACTGCTAACACTTTGCATCGTGCCGCCTATGCCGCTCATTTTCTTTTATGCCCAACGCGCGAAACGCGAGATGGGGATCGCGTCCCGGGAAGTGCAAGAACAACTCTCCGAACTTGGGACCCACGTCCAGGAGAACTTCGCGGGCATCAGAACCATACAGGCCATGGTGCAAGAACAAAACGAAATCGCAGGCTTCCGGCGAACGAACCAAGCTTACGCGGACGCTTTCTATCGCCAAGCGCGAATCAACTCGATGATGGATGCGATACTGCCATCGCTGACGGCCATTTCGACAATCGCCATCCTCGGTTTCGGAACGCATCTCGTACTCACTGGCGACATCAGCATCGGCGATCTCACTGCCTTTTTGATGTTGGTCTCGATGGCGGTACAGCCCTTTCGCGTCGCAGGCTCCCTGGTCATTCTGTTCCAAAGGGCAGCCGTTGCGAGCGATCGTTTGTTCGATGTTTTTGAACGGGATCCCGAAATTCTTGATGACCCCAAACCCGAAGTTTCTGAAATCATCCGCGGAAAAATAGAGCTTCGAAATCTCACCTTCGCTTACGGACCAAATTCAGTTCCGGTTTTGAATCGGCTTAATTTGACCATCGAGAGAGGTGAATCGATTTCTATCATGGGACGGGTTGGGTCTGGCAAGACAACGCTTCTAAAACAGATTGTGCGGATGCTCGATACACCGACAGGGTGCGTTTTCGTCGATGACGTCGATGTCTGTGACTTTCCGCTCGCACAATTACGTGCGCAAATCGCTTTGGTCCCACAAGACCCCTTCTTGTTCGGCGAGCCGCTACGCGACAACCTCACGTACGACGATCCGGGCCGAGCTATCGATCAAATCTGGCAAGCAGCGGAATCCGCCGACTTTTCCGAAACGGTAGATGCCATGCCGGAGAAAATGCAGACCCTAGTCGGGGAAAGAGGGGTGACGTTGTCGGGAGGGGAGAAACAGAGGGCGACACTCGCGCGTGGACTGATTCGGCACGCACCGCTGCTCATTCTTGACGATTGTTTCTCATCGGTTGATACCGAAACGGAGGAACATATTCTCGGCGAACTAAACCGTCTACGCCGTGGTCGGACGACATTGCTCGTCTCCCACCGCGTTTCCACTGCGCGACATTCTGACCGAATCGTCATTCTCGACGACGGTCGTATCGTCGAAATCGGCACGCATAACGAACTAATCAGAAGAGGAGGCATTTACGCAGAACTTGAGCGCATACAGCGGGAAGGCGCCGGCGAATCCGACTTCGCAACGATCAGTAATCATTGAGTCGAGTGAGAGAAACAAGTGGCTGACACACAGGTAAAAATTCGCGATTACTCGATGTTCGACGCCGAGTTGTCTGGAACTGCGATGAATCTGGCGCTGCTAAGACGCTTAATCAAGTGGCTTCAACCCTACCGTCGTACATTCGCGTTTAGCGTCGTCCTCGTCCTAATCTCTTCTACGCTCGCAGTGCTTCTCCCCGTCGTCATGGCAATCGTCATTATCGACCACATCATCCTGCAGGAGGTTGATGTTCAAACGCTCGACCTCGGAACAATAGCGACTACGGAGTGGCTCGCTCAACTAACCGGTCTATCAATGCTCGCAGCAGCTTGCCTGTTGTACGGCGGTTTGCAGCTAATGTGGGCGGTTACCGGTCATCTACACCGCATGACCCTCGTCAATTCGGTCATCAATGGGTTACGAGACCTCCGTCAAGACCTCTTCGAGCACTTGGAAACCCGACCATCATCTTTTTTTGATCGCGTGGCCGTAGGACGCATCATGACCCGGGTGACGAATGACATCGAAGCTCTCTACGAGCTGCTCAGGGGGCTAGGGACACTCATCGGCGAGTTCGTCCCTTTTTTAGTTGCGTTGATTATCATGCTCGCAGTCGACATCAAGATGACGGGCATCCTCATGCTCGCCATCCCGATCATCGCCCTTGCAACTTATTGGTTTCGTCAGCAAACGGGCAGTTTATTCCGGCTAATTCGACAGTCCGTGTCGACGATGAACCAGAATCTTCAAGAGAATCTGGCGGGTCTTCAGGTCGTGCAGTTATCTCACCGGGAGAAGTACAACCACCAGCGCTACGACCGGATCAACTCTGAAAACCTCAATTTTGAATCGCGTTCAGTCAAACTAGAAACGCTCTACGGCGCCCTCAACGATTCCATGGTGTCGCTAGCTATCGGCTCGATACTTTGGTTTGCAGGCGGCGACGTCGTTAGAAACCAAATCTCCCTCGGTGGAATGATTTTGTTCACCCGCTTTATCGACATGCTTTTCCATCCCATCGTTGTTTTAGGTCAACAGTTCAACGTTTTGTTCAGGGCCATGGCGAGCGGCGAACGTATATTTCAGGCCTTGGACTGGGACGAAAAGGTTCACGAACCCCTACACCCTGCGACCCTACCCAAACGGCTCAGCGGCACGGTGGAATTTCGGAATCTAGACTTCGAATACGATCCCGGCGTCCCGATATTACGGAATATCTCATTCACCATTCGAGCTGGTGAAAAACTAGCCATCGTTGGCCCGACCGGCTCAGGCAAAAGTACCATCGTGCGTCTGCTCGGACGCTTTTACGATATCGACGACCAAAGCATTTTTCTTGACGGGATCGATCTCAATCAGATCCACAGCCATGCCCTGCGTCAACGTATAGGTGTTGTTCTGCAAGATTTCCACATTTTTTCCGGAACCGTCTACGACAACATTGCGCTTGGCGATCAACGCATTGAAATGGCTCGCGCCGTACAAGCGGCGCGCACGGTCAACGCAGATCGCTTTATTCGCGAACTACCGCTCGGGTACGAGACGCCCCTCTCTGAGCGGGGACAGAATTTATCGCAGGGACAACGACAACTATTGGCCTTTGCACGCGTTCTCGCAGCCGATCCTGAAATCCTGATCCTCGATGAAGCGACCGCGAGCATCGATACCGAAACCGAAGTTTTGATCCAGGAAGGACTTCGTGAGCTCACCCGGGCACGCACGTGTATCTTGATCGCGCATCGATTACAAACGATTCAACAAGCCGACCGTATTTTGGTATTAGACGATGGCCAAGTGAGCGAATTAGGGACCCACGAAGAACTCGTTACATCCGGGGGCCTCTATTCGAAGCTGCACGCTCTGCAGTTTCAAAACACCGATGATCCGCCGGTTAATTAATCCAGCAACTCCAGCGCTCGATCGATCAGCGGCCCCATCGATAGTCGCGTCTGTTCCCAGGTCGGATCAACCCGTTTGCCGCGCCGATGTAGGCTGAGATTGAACCCGGTGATGATCGCAAACTTGTATGCAGCTAGCGCGCGAAACCAATTGAGGTCCGGTAGCGGATCACCATATGCCTCTACGTATAGTTCCATCAGAACGTCCGGTTCAAGGAATACCGGGCGACCTGCCCCATCCCCACCCCAAGCTTTTCGATCACTAAACGTACAAATCCAGCCAACGTCGTTAAGCGTGGCGCCGATTCCTGTGAGTTCCCAATCAATAACAGCCAGGAGCTTTCCGTCAGCCGAACAAAATAAGTTAGACGTTTGAAAATCCCCATGAAATATTCCCACAGGCGCTTCTTCCGGCAACGTTTCAAGCAGTCGCTCCCGGCAATCCGGGACTCCGGCCAACAACTCCGGATCCGCAGCCCGCTCGTAAAAGCGGTCCCAACGCTCAACATCGTCAACGAAGGGAACCGCATCGCCAAGATAGGGCGTCTCCGCGGGATCGATCTTGTGGATCTTGGCCAGGGCTGACATCACCTCTCGACCAAGTTCCATCGCCTGCTTCGCACTCAGTTTCTCAGCCCACTCGCCTGGGCCAAGCCGCATCACATCTCCATCAAGGTGCGGGACAACGAAATAAGGCCTCCCAAACCACTCGAGATCGTTGCCAGACCACCTAACGGTGCAGTGCGGGACATCGGTCCCATCAAGCGCATTGAGAACTTCAACTTGTCTGAGCACATCCGCGGTTCCACGCCAATTGACGTTGGGTGGCGGCAAACGAATAAACCAAGACTCAATCTCATCGGAGGTTCGAACGCTGAACCCGTATGCGAACCCGGCATGGCCGGGCATATGGTGCACGTCGAAAACTTCAACATCCGAGGTTTTGTACCGTGCAGCACAGAAGGGACCAAGACGACGCGCCAACTCGTCAAGGTCCACGTCTAAACCTCGGCCGGTCCGGGAAACTGATCACGAAGCACGCGTTTTAGGATCTTGCCACTCGGGTTACGTGGGATCTCATCGACAAAGACCACTCCTTTGGGCATCTTGAACCCAGCGAGTTTTCCAGTACAAAACTCCAAAACGTCTGTTTGAGTCAGTTCCTCGTTGGTACGCACAATAATCGCGAACGGAGATTCGCCCCACGTTTGACTTGGTTGTCCAATGATCGCGGCCTCCGAGATATCGTCGTGCGTCTGCAGAAGGTTTTCGATTTCCGCCGGGTACACATTTTCTCCACCAGAGATAATCATGTCTTTTATACGATCCTGAATGTACACAAATCCCTCACTATCCATGCGAGCCACATCTCCGGTGTGCAACCAGCCATCGACGATCGTTTCGGCAGTGGCTTCGGGTCGATTCCAGTATTCACGCATGATGTGCGCACCCCTCACCAGCACCTCACCCGCTTCTTCGCTCGCGCACGGCGACCCATCGGGGCGAATGATCGCTATATCCGTGTGAAAAAAAGCTTTGCCGGTGGATCCAATCCGTTTAAGCGCGTTCTCAGCATCAATTAAGCACGCCGGCCCGCAGGATTCCGTTAATCCATACACCTGGTGAATCTCGATTCCCAAGTCCGCATATGCCTCGATCAAGGATTCCGGTACTGGAGCCGCGCCCGATAGGCACCACCGCCATTGCGAAAAGTCATAGCGTTCGAGGTTTGGCACCTGAAGCATAAAATTTAGCATCGCCGGTACGCACAATCCGGTCGTCACTTTCTCCAAATCAACGAGTTCCCACGCCCGGACAGGATCGAAACTGCGCATGACGACGCTCGTAATACCGCGGTATACGTTCACGGTGAGGGGAGTGAGAGCTCCGACATGGAACATGGGCAGCGGCGACAAGAATCGGTCGCTTTCCCGATAATAGGTTGTCCCCGCAATGGTTAATGCTCCCCATGCAGAGGTCTCATGCGTATGAACAACGCCCTTCGGTAACCCAGTCGTTCCAGAGGTGTACATGATGTACATCATGTCGTCACCGACCGCCCCAATTTCCGGTTCAGTGTCATCAGCCGTATCCCGGAATCCCGCGTATCCATCGGCGAAATACACGACGTCCTCATCACCTTCGACTTGCAACCACTGGCGAATATCGGTGCGCTCGCCGCGGCTATGAAGTTCTGCGACCGTTTCGATGAACTCTTCGCCAAAAATAAGTCTGGTCGTACCACTGTCTTTTAGAATGAACTCCAATTCATCCGCAACTAACCGCCAGTTCAGCGGCACAGCGACGGCTCCGATCTTGCCCAAGGCAAAATAGGCTTCCATGAATTCGGCACTATTCATTAACAAGAGACCGACCCGCTCACCTTTCTCGATCCCGTCAAGAACGAAAGCGTTCGCGATTCGATTACAACGTTCATTAAGCGCCGCATACGTCAGCCGCATGCCAGTATTCCCGTCAACATATGCTTCCCGATTCGGGGAGAGCAGTGACCGCTTCGCCAACCACAACCCAATGTTATTTTTCACGCGACTCCTTTGTTTGTTGGACCTCCGTGTCATTCTATGACGATTTTTTGTTGCCGATACCTAATTCCAAATGTGGATTGCGTCGAGAACGTTCCTCAACGTCTCACCGACGACTTCTGAACGCCGTAACTAGACATATCTAGACAAACTGGACAGCCAAACCAAATTCTGTACAATTCGCGACCCCTTTTTGTACAGTACGTGAATGACCAAAGACCTATACAGAATAGGCGCGGTGTCGAAACTCACGGGCGTAACCGTCGAATGTTTGCGCGCATGGGAAAGACGCTACGGTATGAATCCGGCGGAAAAAGCTGGCAAGACGCGGTTCTACAGCGAAATCCAGATTCACCGGCTAACCCAAATCAAGCGTCTTATCGACCAAGGTCATCCCATCAGCCAACTCGTAAAACTGAGCGACGCGGATCTGGCCAATCGATTAGGTCAATATTCGTCGACGATAACTCCCTCCAACCGGCGACTCAAAGTAGCCCTCGCCGGGACCGCCTTACTTCTAGCCGAAGAGCAATTTAGTGATGGCCACCGCCTGGAGATCCTCGATCGTTGGCCGAGTGCAGACGCTTTTGCATCCACTCGACTGCAACAGACCCCACCGCAACGATTTCCAAAACTTGACGTTGTCGTCCTTGAGATGCCCAGTCTAGATATCTATCTAATTGATAAATATATGGAATCGACGGACGCGCGAGTCGTGGTTGTATACCATTTTTGTACCGATAACGATCTACAACTCGCAATCGAGCGTGGATTGGAGGTACTCCCGTGGCCGTCAACATGGCAACAAATTGAAGGGGCGTGCGTTCGCTCTGGACGGGAGTTCCCTACGACAAGTTCGACCCAACGTCGTTTCTCCGACGAGCAACTTTTCCACCTCGCGACCAGAACGAGCATCGAAGGCTGCACCTGCCCCCGCGACTTGGTTCAACTGATTACACAACTTAACGCATATGCAATTCACACCGAACGATGCGGCACCGTCAATACTGCAACTAATCACGTTGAAATTTCGCTCGAAGCCAACGAGGCAAGAGCCAACCTCGAAAACGCGCTCAGCGTTCTCGTGGACAACGAAGATTCAGCTCAAAACCCCAATTAATTTACTGTACAAATACTATACAAAAAGTCTTGACAATTAATTTGTACTGTACATAATGCATGACCAAAGAGTTTAGGCGTGCAACACAACTTCAATGCAGTCCTCCCTTTCAAGTGTCCTTCCCCCTGCGAAGTTGTTTTCAGCGGCTCCCGCCGCTGACACGCCTTTTTACTTTTCCTTGCCGAGGGGCGTGTAGAGCGTCTTGGTCGCGGGACCGGGTCCTTGCACCCGCATGTCCCGCGCTCCTCTTTTTCGTATCTAAATCAGCCTGGATCGATGGTCGTCTACTAGCGTAAGCGCGCGGAATTCACTCGCTGCGCCGGTTTTGTCGAAACGAAAGGGGGGCTCAGTCGGTCAATAGTTTGAGTGCTGAACGGGCCCGCGTAGATATACCTTCCTTGTACGCCTCGAGATCGAACTCCTGTTTCCCCATCGCCCCAACAAGATACCGCTTGTAAACACCTTGGGTTATCGCGCCTAGACGCCAGTGAGAAAATGCACGGTAGTAATTAATCCGTTCGAGGCTTCGCCCCGTCGCCACTTCATATCGTTCCTGGATTTCGGCGCGGTCCGGAAATCCTTCCAGCGCTGTCGGCGCATTTTCTGCTCCCTGTTCGCCGGCCGATGGCCAGTTATTGAGCATGTACCCAACATCCGCGAGAGGGTCGCCAAGTGTGCAGAGCTCCCAATCGAGTAGCGCTGCCATTCGTCCCTCGACGACGATCATATTGCCGGGGCGATAGTCACCGTGAACGATAGCGGCCCCAACCTGAGCCGGTAGGTCCTCGTGCAACAGTCTCAGACTCTCATCCATTTCAGGAATCTCATGCGTTTTGGTGGCTTCCCACTGCTTTGTCCACCGCTTAAGTTGACGTTCAATGTACGCTTCCTTACGACCGAGTTGTCCGAGACCAACATCGTCTGGGTTAATCAAGTGCAGGTCGGAGAGAACTTTGATGGCGTGCAATCCGAACGAATATCGCTCGGCTTCCATCATCTTTTCTGCCGGCTGTTGGTTGTGTAAGACAACGCCGCTTACAAAACCCATAAGGTAAAACGGCGCCCCGTTAACATCCGTGTCTTCGCACAGTCCATACGTTGGCGCTACCGGGACCGTGGAATCCGACAAAGCCGACACAATGCGGTGTTCCCGACCCATGTCGTGAGCACTCTCTAGAACGTGCCCTAGCGGCGGGCGTCGCAGGACGTATGCTGATCCCTGGGTATCCGTGAACTTGAAGGTCAGGTTCGAATGGCCTCCCGCGATGAGCTCAAAGTCAAGCGGCGGCACAATTTCCGGGATCCTGCCCTGAACCCAGCCTGTGACTTTTGATAGGTTAATTCCATCGATCATGTTTGCAGCACCTCGGCTTCCGCCATGGACGTGGTGATAACCGGTCGGGCACACCACGTCAACCCAGTTAGGCTACGACATCGATCGCCAACGACGTCGCAACGATCGTATTTAGTGTTTACGAACATTTAGCGCATTCCGACGCGTTGTCGTTGCCCAGAGCCAATTCGAGCCAAAGTCGCTAAAGTGAACTTCCACAACCTGCTTCGTAGTCTCGTGCTCGACCGACTGACCATTCCTGTCAAAGCCTTCCTACGCGGATTTCTTTTGATTCGTCTACCGCGCTTCCGTCAATACCTGTGGCGACCCGTAGCCTGCAGTTTAATACTCGTCTCAGGGTTCCTCTTCTTTGCATTCAACTACATCAAAACTGCCACTCACAACATCATGCAACTATTGCCAGATTGGCTTTCGTTCTCCGAAGCCATTCTCGGACCAATGGTTTACCTGACTGTAATTGTGACAGGCATTTGGTTGGTTGGTTTCGTTGCGATAATTATCGTGAGCCCCTTCTTGGGTACCTTGTCATTACAAACAGAAAAGCATGAATATGGCGCAGCGATCATGGCAGACGAAAGTCTTATAAGGTCAGCTATCTCCGCGTACAAACGAGAACTGACAAAACTTCGATACCATCTCACGGTACTCCTAGCCGCCTTGATCATAGGTTTAATACTTGGTCCCTTTGCACCTCTCATCTGGCTAATAGTCGGCGCTTGGTTGACCGCCGTGCAATTCGTCGATCACGCGTCAGAAAATCGCGGGCTTCCCTTTAGCCACACCCGCACGCTATTGCGTCAAAACCCAGGCCCCACAATTGTGTTCGGGTCTCTCGCGGTCGGCCTGCTGGCATTACCTTTCTTTAACATCCTCGTTATTCCTGCGAGCGTCTGCGCCGGGACCATACTTTGGAATGTTCTGCACGAATTGCCGGCGAAACATCCGCCAACGGCGACGACCCGCCAATAATGGCTTATATAGCCGGAGGAGCGCTTACTTGAGCTGTTCCCGCACCCGCCCCATCCGTTCGATGGTCGCTAGTGCCTCGCCCTGATCTCTCGATATATTTCGCATCAACACGTCCGTAAATCCGAGCTCTTTATAGTCATTCAGGCGTTCCGTAACCAAACCGACGTCCCCCACAATAAGTGCTTCTGGATCAAAGCCACGGTAATTTCCGAGATAAGGTTCCATCCGACGGTTTGCCTCGTCGGCTGATTTCCCCACAAAGACGTCCCGCCGCAATGCGACGGTTCCCTCGGCGTTACCCAGGCGCTCACATGCTTCGCGATATACGTTAAGTTGATGTCGCGTTGCATCAAACACGCTCCCAGGATCGCCCAGCCAACCATCACCGAGCCGGGCAGCTCGTTCGATGGCTACGTCTGCCGTTGCTCCTATCCATATATCTATGGGCTCCGGGGGTAACGGTGAAATCCGCGCGTCCCTCAGTTGCCAATGATGGTCGTGATCGAGCGTTTCTCCAGACCACAGTCGACGCAAGAGGCTGACCGCATCTTCGAACATGCTTCGCCGGTCCCGATGCGAAACGCCCATCCCGCCACTCTGTTGTCGTTCACCGCCCAGTGCACACTGCAAAATAAATCGACCTTGGGCGATACACGCGAGCGTCGCCGTTTGCTCTGCCACAAGCACCGGGTTCCAGAGAGGCAACAGATATAACGCACCACAATCGCGGCGATCCCATTCTGCAAGTATTCGCCCAATCACGGGGCTGTTCTGATAGTAAGGCGCTGCGGTGACATGATGATCGCCAACAAACAGCGAATCGAGTCCCGCATCCCTGGCCCGGGCCGCCCGTTCAACGATATTCCGCGCACCTTCGCGATGATCCCGGGTTAACTGCATCGTGGCGATGGAAATCCCTACGCGCACCTACACTCCTCCCTTGGCCCCGAACGAACCGATCTCAAAATACCGCTGGATTTCACGTTGATCTACCTGTCGAGTGTCGTGAGATCTCAAACGATCGTTCTCGAACATAAAGTCTCCGATAATACAATCGCCTGCAAGTACTTGAGGTAACCACAGAGCATCGTCCTCCCACATCTCGTCATACGGAATTTCGTCCAAACGACACCAAAAAGGAACGGCCTCGCTACTCGATACAGCGGCGCCCTCGAATGCTCTCGATGTGAAGACGTAGCCTGCCATGGAGAAACCGTTGCCAAAATCATAAAACCGTAGTGCCGCAGCGAGACGAAGAGACGCCACCCTGATCCCGACTTCTTCACGGACTTCCCGCGCCGCGCATTGATAAATAGATTCGTCTTTTTCGAGGCGTCCGCCCGGTGCGTTGACTCGTCCCGCTCCGTGTCCACTAAGCTTGTGGATCAATAAAACCGAAGACTCTCTCAACAAGTACACAAGTGTACCTTGCTGCGGGCTCCAATTCGGCGGTAATGCAATTTTCTTATTCACCTTGAAATTATAGGTGCCCAGAGTCAGGCCTGACGTCGGTCAATACGGTATTTTCGATGCTGCTTACGACGCTGTCCCCGACCAAGTTCATTTCGTCTGTTTCGACCGCTCAACAGCTGAGATTTACGAGGGGCTGTTGTCAGGGTACCGCTTTTCGAGAGCGTCAAGGAGCTCGTCCACGAACGAGTCCGACAGTGGGTTCAGTTCGCCGACTAATTCACTTAGGTGTTCATTGTCTTCACGACCTTGCCACACTTTTTGGTAATGACCCGCTTTATAACCATGCGCCTGTCGAAATCGGTTTAAAACGTTTTTGCCGATGTACTTTTCAAACAGTTCGTCAAGCGACATGGGTAACGCATTTAAGACATCGATAAAACTTGCAACGTGGAATTTCGGATCGACAAGTGCTCGGCTAGCAAGCGCTTCAACAGCTTGGCGAAAGTTGCCATCGCCCTTGCTCTCGGCACACTGAACCATTTCGCGCGCTAGGTCAGCACCAACCAGATCATCCCGAATGAGATCAGACAATCCGAAGTGCCAAATATCAACAATTTCGAGCTTGACCTGCTCGATATCTGCGATCTGTTTTTTCCACCACTTCCAACCGAAATGATCGAGTAATTCGGCGCATTCAACCCACACTGCCCGGTAATATTCGAACCCTTGATTGAGCCAATCGGGGTGTACCTCATCGTTGTGCTCGGCTTGCATCCTTGCCATGACGGATAAGCGACCCGCAAATATCTCCTCAGCGTTCGTCAATCCAATTTCTCACTTACATAGCGCCTTTATTTGTTATTGTGCGTGAATGCCTGCACCAGCGACAGCTCTGGTCATGCACCCTTACGTGCGGGAAGAACTTCTGCACGACAGGCACATTGCAAGACTCGATACGCTTTGTTCCCTCGCGTCGCGAAACCCGTTCCCTTCCTTCGATAACGCACCGCAAAAAACACTAGCGAAGACGGAAATCTTGATTACCAGCTGGGGTTGCCCGAGCATCGATCGGTCCGTACTCAACCAACTACCAAAACTAAAGCTCATCGCGCACTTAGCGGGGAGCGTCAAGGGATTCGTGGATGAGTACGCGTGGCGCCGCGGTGTAATGGTTACCAACGCTGTCGCCGCAAATGCGGTACCCGTAGCAGAATACACGCTCGCAGCGATCTTGTTCGCCAATAAACGCGTTTTCCAACTAAATCGGGCCTATCGAAAGGTTCGTGAGAACAGGTCTCCCTGGTCTCGAGAAGCACCCGACGTCGGCAACTACGGTAAGACTGTGGGTATCGTCGGGGCTTCTCATATTGGTCGACTGGTACTTCGGTACCTGCAACAGCATGACTTTAACCTCCTCTTGTACGACCCATACGTATCACCTCTGGATGCAAGAGATCTCGGTGCCGCAAAGGTTGGTCTCGCCGAGCTCGCTAGCCAAAGCGACGTGGTGTCGCTACATGCCCCTTTGCTTCCTGAAACTCGCAACATTTTTGGTGGACGAGAACTGGGTCTAATGAAGGATCATGCCACGCTCATAAATACCGCTCGAGGTGCGCTCGTTGATCACACCGCCCTCACGCAAGAATTGGCTAACGGTAGAATCTTCGCTGTGCTTGATACCACCGATCCGGAGGTCCCAAAGTCGGACTCGCCCCTCTACGAGCTTCCAAACGTATTCTTAACACCACACATCGCCGGGTCACTGGGAAACGAAACCCAACGGCTAGCCGAGTGCATCCTCGAAGAAATCGGTCGTTTCGTAAAAAACGTACCGCTGCAGCATGCAGTCAAGCGCGAGGAGCTAGACCGACTCGCTTAGACAATCGATTCAAGCCCCCTCGGGCCGGCGTCCTCTTCTTTAACTATTCGGTGATCAGGTAAACTCCCTTTCGTCAGTGCCCATTGGAAACGAGATGGATCTTTCTTACGGTCCCGAATACGAGGCATTCCGTCAGGATGTTCGGAAATTCATCGAAACGAATCGCGAGAGCGCACCACGCGGTGGAGCGATGAAATCCGATCGCGTTCAAAGTTGGCAAAAGCTACTTATTGAGAAGGGTTATACGGCCCGGACAATACCGCAGGAATACGGCGGGCACGGCGGCGAACCTGACATTATCAAAGCTAGGATCATCGGCGAAGAATTTGCCCGTTCCCAAACCCCTGGTGGTTTAGGCGGTCAGGGTATTTCCATGCTGGTACCAACCTTGTTGGAACTAGGAAGCGAGGAACAGAAAAAACGGTTCATTCCCCCCACGCTCGCCGGCGAAATGGTCTGGTGCCAGGGGTATTCAGAGCCCAACGCGGGCAGCGACCTCGCGAGTTTACGCACGTCGGCAACCCTCGATGGCGACGAATGGGTCGTCAATGGCTCCAAGATCTGGACTTCTACCGCGCACCTGGCTGACTGGATTTTCTGCCTGGTCCGTACCGAGCCCGACGCTCCAAAACATCAAGGTATCAGCTTTCTGCTATTTCAAATGGACACGCCAGGAATCGAAATTCGTCCACTCGTTGACATGACCATGGCGCGCAATTTCAACGAAGTGTTTTTTAGCGATGTTCGGGTCCCGAAGGATCAAATCGTGGGGAAACGAGGCGAAGGCTGGTTCGTTGCGAACGCCATTTTAGGACACGAGCGTGACTCGCTTGGTGACCCAAACGCCACGCTCACTCGGTTAAATCGATTAATCGAACTCGCGCGTCAGGAAACAATGGATGGCCAATGCTTGATCGACAATCCCGTCTTTCGTGATCGCATGATGAAAATCCAAGCACGCGTTATGTCGCTACGCTTCAACGACCAGCGCGTTCTTTCGTCACGGATCAACAATACTGACTCACGCCTCGCCCGAATGATCTCGAAGCTACAAGGAACGGAACTGCGTCACGATTTAGAGGGTCTCGCGATCGACATCATGGGAGAAATCGGTCTGATGTATGGTCGCAGCGACTACCTTACCGACAACGGTTCATGGCAACAGCAGTACATGTACTTCCTGGGACTAATCATCGGCGGAGGAACATCTCAGATTCAAAAAAATATCAT
>CAJWCW010000037.1 GCA_913030615.1 uncultured Gammaproteobacteria bacterium
TCTACGGTGGCTACTTCCGAGATCCGGACGGTAACAAAGCGGTCTTTTTCCATATTTCGTTATTGTGAAATCGTCTTTTCATGGGGAGACACACTGAGGTGCTAGAAAGTTTCACCGTCCTGTTAAACGTCGAAGATGTCCCTTCGGCGATAGTTTTCTATAGCGAGTTATTTGGGTTTGAAGTCGTACAAAAGTTTGAGGAGAACGATGCAGTTCGATGGGCGAATTTGCGTAGGGGTCAAACTCAACTGATGTTAAACGAGCACGGGGAATGGAGTAACGATCGGCGGCAACCCAAAGATAGCCATCGAGACGTCGTTCTTTATATCGGAGTTACGAATTTGGATGAAGTCTGGCGACACGTGAATCAAAAAGGTTACTCCCCTAGCCAAATTACAAGCGAGGATTATGGACTGCGGCAATTTGGGTTTAGAGACCTTGACGGTTACGAGATCGCTGTCACCGGCAAGCTAGACGAATAGTTCTTGGTCGGTTGCGATTTAACTTAAGTTGATGACGCTGCGCTCTTGTCGTGGTTGGTCTTGGTGAGAAGCCTCGTGACGAGCTCGCGAAACGTAACGGCTTAAAAGGTCTTAAAAGGCAAAGGTCGACTTGGAGATGTTCATCGAAGGCGGTAAGTTGAGGCGAGAAAATTAGTCGAACCTCGGGAATGGGCTGCATGAAACACATACTGTTAGTCGTGGCGGTGGTCGCTTGCATGGGGACTCGTGCCGACCACCATGGGATAGACGTTGCGGTTGCGGAAAAAACGGGGATCGTAAAACCAAGGTTGGTCAACGAACATTCGTTTCAACGCGAATGTTTCGGGGACGAAGAAGCTACCGTGTACTACCACAAACTCCAGAACGCGGTTGCTGGAGGCGAGGCAACGGAGCATGAGGCCATGCAAAAGCTAAAATGGATGGAGGAAAACTTGTGCTCACAATCGGGCGTAAAAGATTGGCTAGATGCGGAAGACGAGTGGATTGACATCCGCGAATTAGGGTTGGATGGCTGCGAGCGCTTCGGCATTATCGTTCACGACGGTATTCCGCAAGTCATCGAAAAGGACGGACACATCTTTACGTTTGATCTTGAGTCTCGAAGTTACCATGCGATCGGTTTCCGGCCTCCTGTCGAATAGAAAGGCGTCCTGTTGGGTTTGAACAGATGAGTTTTCGGTGCCACACAGGACGCGCGTACCGACCTATCAATTTCATGACGTAGACGTTAGAAATCAAAAGATTAGTTTGGAGCGGGAAACGAGATTCGAACTCGCGACCCCAACCTTGGCAAGGTTGTGCTCTACCAACTGAGCTATTCCCGCATGCGTATAAATCAATGAACGAAATGAACTAGAGGTGCACTGACTCTTTTTGCTCTCGAACTGTGCCATTTTTGTATCGCTTTCTCTACTCTCCGATTTCGCGATTGAAAACGACGCTACTCCCGGTTCGACTTCATGAATAGAAAAAAATGCCTCGAACCGAAGCATTTCGTAGTCGTTCTTGGTTTGGACATTGGGTGTCTATAAACGCTGCCTCATTTCATCACCCACGAGTACGAATCCATATTTTTCGTAGAAGCTTTGATTGTGTTTGGTCGATTCAAGTAAGTAGAGGCCGAACTCCTTGCATCCTCTACCTCTAGCGAGCTTAACGGTTTCTTCTATTAACAAGCCCCCCACGTTCTTCCCGCGCGCCACGGGATCGACAACAAGTTCTTCCAATTGGCAATATTCGCCGTCGTATCGCAATGCCAAATTGTAAGAGATTGAGGCTAATCCGAGGATTTTGCCGGCTTCTTCGGCAATGACGAGGCTGCCACGATCGTTCGTAAGTAATAATTCGAAAGTTTCGTCGCGAAAAATTGCCTCTCGGCTGGCGGGCACACCAGACAAAATATTTAATAACTCAGAACAACGCGGCCGGTCTTGTGATCTTGCTAATCTTAAGCTTACGTTCATTTTTACCGATTTCTCCAGTTGGCATGGCCCGACACTTTCGTATCCGCGGCGCAACATTAGGTTACCTCTAACGTCTGCTGTACGGTCAAAAAAGGGTTGTCGTGGTACTGGGGAAAAACAACGCAAAACCGCCGAGGGCACGATATCCTCCAAATGCGGTCGTTTGAGAGATGAAACATTGAAGAAAATGGAAAACGACAAAAACTCGTCAACTTCGGGACCGCTGCCGGCGGTCGTAAATCGAGACGAAACGGTAGCGGGTCTACGTAACGAGATCGTGCAGGTGCGTGAGGAACTTGAACGCTTGCGTGTTCAGCAAGCGGCGGTTCCTTCCAATGCCAGTTGGGAAACCGAGATGGAACAGGGGATTGTTTACACAGATGGCCATTCGCCGACTAGTTCGATGTCAGCTGGGAGGCTGTTAAAGCAATTCTCTGGTTTGTCAAAGGAACGGATGAAATCGGGCCAAATAAGGGACAGCCGGGAGATCGACTACTTACCAATCCCAAGCGTTGATGAGGCACAACTAGAAGCGGACTTCATCCGCTGGGGTTATTGCTTGGTCAAGGATGCTATGTCGCCAGAACAAGTGCGAGCCCAGGTGGAGCGGTTAGTCGATCAGGCTGCTGCCGAGCGGCTGCGGAACGCGGGAATCATGACGAGTGCTAACGACAAAGCCCAGCTCGTGAATAACCTAGTGCTCAAGGGCTCGGTGTTTCGGGATGCGGTGGAGTTCAAGGAGTCGGCCGCGCAACGAGGTCCGACCGTGGATCGTCTTCTTACCAAGATCATGGGAGAAGGCTTTGGTCTCGGGTGTGCTCACGGATCCATGGTTCATGAAGGTGGAGGTTTGCAAGAGCTCCACATTGATCAGGGCGGTATGCCTTTGCCGTATCCGCCGTTCCCTTTCGGTTCGCTCATCATTTGGTGTTACAGCGACTTCGATCTTGCCAACGGTGCTACGTACGTTGTACCCGGTTCTCATCGGCATGCAAACGGTACGACAAGCTTCCAAAATGGTGCCGACCTGTTCCAATTGGTTAATGGTGAACCTGGGTTAGTCGCTGTTTGTGCGCCCGCAGGCACATGCATCCTTACTGATACACGAATCCTGCATTGCGGTGGAAGACGCCTGGCCCCTGGGACTCGATTTGCCATGCGATGCCATTACAATCGGCATTTCATAAGGCCGTTGCATGAACAATCGACAGCGAATCTTCACGTACCCAACGACGTTTACCAGAAACTTTCGGACCGGCTGAAACAAATGATGGGCATCACCGACAATAACCAAACACCGGTTGGTGAGCTCTCGGTCAATGAAGGTTCTGATTCGAACTAATCGACTTCTGTTAGCCCACGCTAAAACCGGCGATTAATTCAGTTTCAAACTTGGTACGAGTACTATTTTCCTGCGTCGCCCGCGTCGGGAAAAGACGGTTGGAATTGGCTGTACACATAGGTCCCGATCCGTTCTATACGCTGGCGTTCTTCCTGTTCAAGCGGACCTGCTACGAGAGCTGAAATCGCTTCGTCCATTTGTTCGGCGTTGGCCGGTCCACAAAGCACTAGGTCCACGTTCGGATTCGATAGTGCAAAACGATAGCAATCACGAGCCGATAGTGGCGTTTCTCCGGGAGGCATTTTTTGAGGGTCGAGTAGGTGTCCCCAACGCGTCGCTGTGTACGCAACAATTGCTGGACGCGGTCGGTCCGGCACGAATGGAAAGACGTCTTGTTCAGCGCCTCGGTGCGCGGCGTTGTACCGCAACATGAACATGTCGTAGGCAAAAGCGTTTTGTCCTTGTTGGTCGGCGATAAGGAATTCTTTAAGCAGCGGGCGGTTGTGCGTGCTCAACGAAAGAAAGCGAACCTTGCCACGGTCGCGTAATTGCTCGAATACTTCGAGGTAGTCGTCTGTGGGCACCTCGTTACGAGAGCCGAGTAACAGATAATCGAAATAGTCGAGACCCGTACGTCGGAGCGCGACTTCCACGGAAGGTATGATTAAGCGTGGCAGTCGCGCATACGATTGAACAGTCAGTACCAGTTCATCACGATGCTGTTTGGCCAAATGCCGAATGGCCTGCCCGAATCCTGGTCTTCGGATAGAACCCCAATAGAGGTAATTTACACCGCGCTCGAATGCGTGTTCGACGTCTCGTCGACGCAATCCAAAACTCGAACCAATCCCGAGCCGACTAGCGAGCAGACCACTATGTCCGAGGGGTCGTCTTTCCCAGAAATCACTCATGTGCGTGGCTTTTTATGATTCTTTGCTAATGCGGTTATTTGAATCCGCCGAAGGTCGTCATTCTGCCGTCTTGTTCAAATACGGCGACTTCTTTCAAGTCGGCTTCAAGCCACCCGAGGTGTGTCTCGATTTTGTCGAACACCAGATCACAATTTAGGAAACATCCACCCGTCGTGAGCAGTTCGGCGATTTCGTGGTAGATGCCGCGAATACGTTCGGAGACACGGACGTTATGAATAGCAATCGACGAAACCACGGCATCGAACGAATGTTCAAATGATGCGACCCAGTTTGATTGTGATAAGTCGCTCTTGACGTAAGTAACTCGATCATTGAAATCGCCGAGCCGCATACGAGCATGCTCATGCATGGGTTCAGAAAAATCGTGACAGACAACTTGAGCCTTCGGAAACTTCTTGAGAACACACAGAGATAACTCACCGTATCCGGCTCCTACGTCTAAAACGCGGATTACACTGTCCTCATCCTGCGGAATTCGCTCGATCATGCGAGTAAGCATCGGCCGACGGGACTCGTCTTTGGTCACGTCGTTTTGTATCCAATCTTTGACGTATTCGGCCGAATGCCAGTCGTGCCTACCGTGGGGATCGGAGCGATTTGCTACCATTGGGAACCCGAGGAGCAGCCGGCGGGTATCACGATCCGATAGGGTTGACCGGATGCTTGCTGAAGGGAAACATGCGGTTTCGTTAAATTGGCCGTCAGGGCGATCCGCAAGAATCACCCTCGTAGACCCCGATATTGTCTAGCTGCACGCTTCTCGTACTCTGTGCCATATCGAATGCGATTCGCGCGGATGTGTCGGTGTTTCCAATGGTGACCGTGTGAGAGAACTGTTTGAAGTTCGCATCGATTGTCACTTGCCTTTGCCCATTGGAAATATTGGCATAGCCGTCCGCTCCGGCATCGAGGTACGCGGTCATCATCCGAGAGCCCCCTGTGGTGCGCGCGCTATAACAAAAGGTGTATTCCTGGTCGGCGACTAACCAAATACGATGAAAGAGTTGCACGCGCCAAGGTTGACTGGACGAAACTGTGTCGACGTCGAATTGAACCATGCCATTGGTGTGCCGAACGGATCCGTTAAGCAGGCCAGTTCCCCAACTTTCATCCCACTCGTCAAACGTACCGCCGCTTTCGATTAGGTTTCCACTCCGAGCCGGGACAGGCCTTAAGTCCGAATAGACAAGTGCATCGTTACTGAATAGCCCACCGGGATTTTGCACTTGGACCAGGTACATGCCGCCCGCTTCCGGAATTTCGTCGATTTCCATGAGAACAATTTCGTTGTCGCAGTTGGGTAGCGAGCCCGATTCACACCGGATTTGACCCTCAACTCGTTGTCCATCAACAAACACCCTGGCGCCTGATCGAACGTGGCGGCCCTTCATCCGTAGCGTCCGCGCGTCGCTTAAGAAGGCGACCTCGACGGATCCGGTTTGTTCTTGAATAGGTGTGTCGTTCCACAGCGCAGGCTGGGGATAGTTATAAAAGTCTACATAGGGGCCCAGACGACCAGTGAGGGTCAACACCATCGCGCCATTCGCGGCTTCCGTGACGAGTTCTTCGCGAGAAAACGCTTCGGGATTAGCGCTATCGCGAACGACGTAGCGACCGTCGACGTAACCCAATTCCAGAGGTGTGCTAGAGCCGCCGCTTGTTTGAGCGCCCTCGGCTTGCAGCACGATGCTTTCTTCCATCGCGGCTCGTTCAAGGTAATCGAGCATGGTTGCTGTTTCAGCTAGGTTGGCGGAGGCTTCATTGAGCGTGACTTGTCGGCCGAATGCGCCGGAGAAGCCGGTGCTGCCTTGCACGACCATTTCCCATATCTGGGGCGTCGCACCGGCGAGGATCCACATATCCCGTTCTGGGAAGCTGTCGTCCATTCCGACGAGGTTCATCAAATCAATGATGTTGAGACGCGCTTGGGGTGTCACCATCCAGCGGTCGTAAGCGCCGCGCCACGTAGGCGCGTCCATTCCGGTACCCCCCGTGTTCGTGCTGACAAGGAAAGGCATTTTGTGGCAGTTGCCACAATCCTTAACAAAATTGAATTCGAAAAATCCATCTTTTGCTTGCTGTGTTACTTGGTTCGTGATCGGTCGCGTTTGCGATGGTGGGAAAGGAACGCTAAGTAAAAATTTGGCCATGGCGTCGCGCCGTTCGCCACTCAATAGGCCGAGCTTACCCTCATCGTTTTCGGGACAATTCGTTACGTCACACATCGTTGTCGCCATCCCACCATCGACTAAGAAACGGGTACAGCTTTCGGGCTCGCTGAGTGAACAGTTTGGCTCGACATCGCTGTTGATGCTCTTGGTGTTGTTGCCACCGAACGGATCACCAGGAATTCCATCCCAGTGATAGGGTGTTGTATCGCGTAAACCCCGTATGGGCATGGTTAGCCTGGGCGGGATCTGGGTACATCCATCCACATCGCAGATAGGCGTTTGCAACACCCAAATTAGTTGGTCTGTTCCGCCATCGGGATGACAACTCTCACACGAGAACGTACCGGTGCTCGAAGCATTAGCATCATTGAATGCGATCCGACCCTTCTTGACCTCTGCGTCGGTGGGGTCGTTCATCGTAATGGTCGTCTTGAGTGTGGGGTTGCCGAGCGAGGTGAGATCGACCACGGATACTGTGTTACCCACGGTATTTAAGACCCAGCCTTGCGTGGGTTTGCCGTCTCCATCTGCCAATAACGCCACGCCCCGAGGAACCGAACCGACGGTTGTACGACCGAGCACTTCCCCCGTATTCGCGTCCATCGTAAAGAGCTTGTCCGAGCCTGCCGCGGTCACGATAAGCGTCGAATCGTCCTCGCTCACTTGGATGCCAAATGGTGTCGCTAGCCCCATGCCGGGTTCGGGGTGGCTCGGAGGTAGGGGCTCGAGGTCATAGAAGACGGGTTCGCTGCAGCTAAGGCCTTGACAATCAACCATCGTAACTTGATTCAAAAAAGCTCGGTTTTCCATCTCCTCGAGCCCATCTTTTTCGGTCCCAGCGCGACCGTTCGCCGTATTTCTTGCGTCAGTTTGGCTGACGAAAACGCGTCCACCGCTGTCAACGGCGATGCCGTATAAAAGTGTGCCCACGGTGTTGACGACTTCGAGGAGAGTGTCGTCCGCGGTGTTGAAAATGTATAGATCCCGATCCGGTAACAACGGATTCTTAATAATGTCGGCATCGTAGTTGACGGAGAGGACATTGTTGTTTGAAAACACGTGCTCAACAGCGTCAAACGTGCATATGTCGCCGTCGATTTTCTCAGAGGTGCAGCCTGATAATTGGCTTTGGTTATTTGATTCGAAGGGGATAACAAACAGTCGATTACCTTGTACCGTAATTGCGCGCGGATCTTGCGCGCGAATGGGTAGGTGGCCAGTGACTGAATAAGACTCTCCACTGACTATGGCAACCTGATTCGAGGGGGAAAGAGTGACGTACGCCTTCGTATTACTTGCGAACGCGATGCCGACGGGCTCGTCGAACCGCGTGGATAAGGTTGCGGCATCGATGTCTTGAATCGTGGCGATAACTTGATGAAACGTCGCACTATCGGGATCAGTGTCGATTACGCTGACCGAGTCCGATACGTGATTGGCGACCCAGACTTCATTGCCGTCGGGCCTTACGGCCAGGCCAACAGGGTCAATACCAACGTCGATTCTTGCGACCACCCGCTCACTGGCAATGGCAACGACATCGACCGTGTCAGACGGCGTGTTGGTTACATAAACGTACGATCCATTAATGACAATGGGTTTTGCATGTGGACTAGCAAAGACGGGATGCCCGACATTTGTATCGAACGTAGGGGTGTCCGGGTCGGCATTGTCGCCAATTCCGTCGCCATCACTATCCGCAACCTCAGTGGCGTCCAAAGGGAACGCGTCGACGGCATCGACTACGCCATCGCCGTCATCGTCGGTATCCGCGTTATTCCCTAAACCATCACCGTCGGTATCAAACGCCTCGCTGTCGTCAAGCGGGAATGCGTCTTGGCTGTCGCCAACACCGTCACCGTCAATATCGCCGCTGAACGCTTCAATCCTCGCGTCGAAATAGGTCTTAATCTCATTCGCCGTAGTACGAGCGGCATCGGTACCAACTGCACCTTCAATTAGGGTTGCTCCATCAAAGCCAAAGAGATAACGCAGCAACAGGAGTCCGTCGGTTAGGGCTTCCGTGGAACCATCACCATCAATGTCGAAGTGACCTTTGTTCGTGTCCAAGTAGGAGGCGATCGCATCAGCGTCCGAACGTGTCGCCGACGATGTGACGGCTCCTTCTGTCAGCGTAGCACCAGAGAAGCCAAAGAGATGCCGTAGCACCAGCAGCCCATCGGTTAACGCCGCAGTTTCCCCATCAAGATCAATATCAAAGTCAAAACATCCATTACAGTCGTAGCGGTCTAAGGGATCGGTGCCATCAAGGGCTTCCTGAGCGTCGGACACCTCATCACCATCGTCATCGGTATCGGCGTTATTCCCAAAACCGTCATCATCGGTATCGAGAGTTTCCGTGGCGTCGAGAGGAAAGACGTCGGCATTGTCGCCCGTGCCATCACCATCGCTATCCGATTGCTCTGAGGCGTCCAACGGGAACGCATCCGTGGTATCGGCAATACCATCCCCATCGTCATCTGTATCCGCCGTCATACCCGCAGCAAGACAACTCGCGTCGCAAGTATTCGGGGCACCGTCCGCATCGGTGTCGGTCTCGTCACCAATACTAATAAGTGGGAAGACATCGGCGGTGTCTAAGATGGTATCGCCATCGTCATCCGTATCGGCGGTCATGCCCGTCGCAAGACAACTCGTATCACAAGTATTCGGGGCACCGTCCGCATCGGTGTCGGTCTCGTCACCAATACTAATAAGTGGGAAGACATCGGCGGTGTCTAAGATGGTATCGCCATCGTCATCGGTATCCTCGTTATTGCCGGTACCGTCGCCATCGGTGTCGGTGGCTTCCTCTGAATCCAACGGGAACGCATCCGTGGTATCGGCGACACCATCCCCATCGTCGTCGTCATCGCACGAATTGCCGAGTCCATCTGAATCAGTATCCAGTTGGTCTGCATTAGCCACCAAAGCACAATTATCAGAGTCGTCCTCGGCACCATCCCCATCATCGTCGTCATCGCACGCATTGCCGAGTCCATCTGAATCAGTATCCAGCTGGTCTGCATTGGCCACCGAAGCACAATTATCAGAGTCGTCCTCGATGCCGTCCTCGTCTGCATCAGTCGGGTCGTTTTGTGCACCCGCATCGATCCAGTCGCGAACGAGTTGCCGTAACGTCGAGCTCAAGTAAGGACCACCATAGGGCATCTGCTGGCCACTTTGAGCCGTGCCTTCGAGCTTCTGCATAAGGTAGCTATTGTCGGCGTCACCCGGTTCAACGAGGTTGAGTGAAGGTACCTCAGTACTCGGGACATTCACGGTATTGCCGTACGCCGCGCCTTCACTCAAATTTAGCCCCTGTGACGGAGAACTGCCGCTGTGACAACCGGTGCACGAGGCATCGAAAACTTGGCTTTGTACTTCAGATAGCGTGGCCGACTGGACCACAACCCCACTCAAGAGCATGAGCGTAAGAAGGATAGTGTGGGCAGATCGGTACATCATTCACCACCGCACGCCGAAAGGGTCATTACGCCAATCAGAACAAGAGGTGGATTGATTATCCGCATGAGGGAAGCACTCCCACAGAGTAAGCCCTTATTACGGTGTTTCGAAATAAAGCGCAACAGGGCGTCAAAGCGGATTGTGACAAGGGACCGATCGAAAGCAAATAGTTGTTTCATATATGTTTATAGCAGGTCGATCGTCGGGGTTGGTCCGGTTTACTATCCGAATAGGCTTAGGTCGGGCGCGCCCGTAAGATACGCGCCCCCTGGAGAGTGTTGGTTCCTCTTTGCTTGCGAGAGCATAAATAGACTAGCGACTGTTTCACGCGCCCCAAGTTTCTGCCAAAGTTCGGCGTTGCTCGGGAAAAGTACGGATGACGGACCAGAACCAGGATTTGCGTGATCTGATTGATCCACATACGGTTCCGACAAAGTCCCGCTTGGCATTTGGTGTTGGGTCCACGGCGGAAACTCTCTCTTTGTACTCTGTCAGCGCCTTGGGGATGCTGTTTTACAATCAGGTCCTCGGTCTGGACATTCTTCTTGCAGGATTGGTGCCGACTCTCGCCATTTTCGGTGATGCAATTTCGGACCCACTCATTGGCTCCTGGTCGGATCGATTTCGCTCAAAGAAGTGGGGTCGTCGACATCCGT
Organism: uncultured Gammaproteobacteria bacterium; assembly: GCA_913030615.1. Taxonomy (GTDB): domain Bacteria; phylum Pseudomonadota; class Gammaproteobacteria; order Pseudomonadales; family Azotimanducaceae; genus UBA11889. The sequence continues at coordinate 10,536 of CAJWCW010000037.1, forward strand.
TCATGCTCCTGGCTCCCATCCCTGTTGCTGTTAGTTTCTGGATGGTATTCAACCCGCCAGAAACTCTTGCTGGCGGTTCCCTGTTCTGGTGGTTTTTGGCCTGGTCGGTCGTGCTCCGAACATGTATGACGGTCTATCACGTACCGCATCTAGCGATGGGAGGTGAGCTCTCAAAGGAATACACAGAACGCACCAAGATCATGAGCTACAACAATTTCTTCGGCTGGATTGGTGGCGCCGGATTTTTCAAGATCAACTCAACCGTCTTCTTTGCGACCACCGCACAAACGGCAAACGGTTTTTTGCGACCCGACGCTTATGAACCGTTCTCGATCACCATCGCGATTGTTATCGCGATTGTTTTGTTTGTCTCGGCATGGTTCACACTCGATCGGATTCCGCATCTGCCGCAACCGGCCCAACTGGCTTCACGGTTCGGTTTTCGTGAATTTTATGGCGATCTCTTTAAAGCGTTCGGGAACCGTAATTATCTTTTCCTGATGATCGCTCTTTTCGCGTTGTCGATGATGCTTGGAATTCGGGGCGGGATGGGCACCTATATGAACATCTATTACTGGGAATTCCGATCCGAGGATATTGGGAATTTGATTCTGATGGGTTCGTTTTTTGGGTACATCTCAGGGTTCCTGTTTTCCGCGCGCATTCATAATAGGTTTGATAAACGGGCAACCATCGTGACGACCGCGGTTACGTTATCCGTATTCCCGGCGATGCCCGTGATTCTCAGACTGATGGGTTTTTTTCCGGAAAATGGTTCATGGATGCTGCTACCTGCGGTTGCGGCTTTTGGTGCGTTAGCGGCGGCGTCGGGCAGTATCATTAATATCAGCGTGATGTCCGCAATAGCGGATATTGCCGACGAGAATGCATTGAAATATGGGGTGCGCCAGGAGGGCATTCTCTATTCCGCTCGGACCTTCTTCGCGAAGCTCGATAATTCTCTTGGGCATGGCGTTGCAGCCGTCGCGCTTAAGATGATTGAGTTCCCTGACAAGGCGGTCCCTGGCGAAGTCGACGTCGACATTGTTTGGTGGTTGGGAATCGTTGACTCACCGATGGCCATCGCCCCGGGGCTGATCGCCGCATGCTTTTATGCACGGTATAGGATTGACAAATCGGGTTACGAAGAAACACGGAAGCGGTTGGCGGAAGCAGCATCGACAAGCGATCGGCTTGCTGTGGAGGATAAAATTCAAAGGTCCTAGGTGACGAGATGGAGGGGGATGCATGACCGAATTAACGAATTTCGAACGCGTCAAGATTCAGATGGAGTACGTGGTTCCTTTGATCAAGGATCTTCAAGCCTTGCTAGGCGAGGACACGATCAATGACGCGCTGAAACGGCGAGCGCGGGAAAGTGAAGTCTCTATTGATTCCGGTAAGCAGCCTGATTTTTCTCGAATGACTGACGGCGCGAAGATGTTTGCGGAAGGAGGCGCCTTGGAATACGACATCATTGCGAGTGGTAGTGATCAATTCGATATGAACGTGAACGGCTGTCAGTATGCGGAGATGATGGAAGAGTTGGGTGGCCGGGGATTTGGCCACTTATTGGTTTGTAATCGCGATTTCGCTGCAGCGAAGCGAATAGGGATGACGCTTACGCGCACGCAAACAAGGATGGAAGGTGCTGATTATTGCGATTTTCGATATCGGCCAGCACGCCGAGGATGACCCAACCCGTTAAGGGGACTCGTCCCGACACGCTAAACAGCATTGTTCGCGCCGATCAGCGCAGCACCATAGGGCTCAATACGAATGACCTTCCCTTTATGGGTGAGGATGTCTGGAATTGTTATGAGTTCAGTTGGTTGGGGGATAAAAGTTGTCCCCGCGCTGCGATGTTGCGCGTAGTCGTTCCCTGCGATTCCGAGCATATGGTCGAGAGCAAATCGTTGAAGCTTTACCTCAATTCGTTCGCCCAAACGCGGTACGCGAACGAAGACGAAATTATTGAGCGACTCAAGGCAGATGTATCCAAAATTTGCGGGGCACCGGTCGACATCTTTTTGATGAACATCGATAGAGAAAATTTGAGTGGAGAATTAGTGGGAAATTGTCTTGACGACCTAGCTGTCTGCATCGAGACATTTCAACCTGACGCGACGTTACTTCGGCCGAAAAAAGCGGCAGGTTCGGAATCTGTTTATACGCATGTATTTCGAAGTGTGTGTCCAGTCACGGGACAACCGGATTACGCAACGATCGCGATCAGCTACGACGGAGGCGCGATTCAGCGCGAGTCGTTGCTCGCGTATTTGGTGTCTTATCGCGAATACGCAGGTTTCCACGAACATGTCGTAGAGCGTATTTATCGTGACTTGATGGAGGTGGGTTCGTTTAGTCTCTTGTCTGTGGAGGGAAATTTTTTAAGGCGAGGGGGTATTGATATCAACCCTTTTCGCTCGACACATCCACGAACTCGCCGTTTCTTGAGAGTCTCGCGCCAATAAGGCCCACCGATCGAACTTAGTGAACTTCGGCCCACATGGCCAATAATCTTGATCGTATTGCCGCGGTCCAAATTTTGTAGCCTTCACTATTAAGGTGCAGGCCGTCCGATACGAAAAGTTCGGGTCTGGGGCCGCCTGTTTCACTCAACATCGGCGGCCCGATGTCGAAGAAGCAGAGGTTGGCTTGTGTCTCAGCTCTGTCGTGTATTTCTTGGTTCACTTGCAACATGGTGGGCCAAAGTGATTCCCGTCGGACTGAAGGCTTGATCGCGATAAAACAGACTTTCGTGCCGGGTAAGGTGCGCTCCACGTAGTTGATGAAGTCATCGTAGTCTTCGATCACCTCGTTGGCAGTTAGGCCGGAAGCAATGTCATTGTCGCCTTCGTAGACCACGATGATCTTTGGCTTGTACTTATGAACGATGCGATTCCGGTAGTAGTTCAGGTGGTTCATCTGGGAACCCCCGAACCCGCGATTGATGACCGGAATTGGCGCAAAGTCTTCTGCTAAAGAACGCCAAAAAACGATGCTTGAACTCCCAACAAAGAGGACCGCGCCTTTCGGTGGTGGAGATTCGGCATCCTTCGTTTCGAAGGCTTTTATACTCTTTTCCCAATACTCGGCGCCGCTCATGTCACGCATGGTCGCATACACCCAACCTCCGCCGATGACGACTATCGCGGCCAAGGTCAACAGAATCGAGGCTAGTATTTTTCGAGTCATCGAGGCTTCGGCGAGTTAACGTCTTGAGGACTGGTTAGGTGAACCATCGCCGCTGTAGACCACATCTCTTTGACTTGTAGTTAGGTTCAAGCTTAGGTGGTTGTTTGCAATTCCACGAATCGCCGGTAGTGACCATCCGTCTTTGACAACAATTCGGCGGGTGGACCTTGTTCGAGTATGCGTCCTTCGTCGAGAAAAACGATGTGATCCGACTGAGCGATGGTGGAGAGACGATGGGCGATAATAATCACAAGGCGGTTTTTTGCAGCTTCGTGTAGCGCGCGGACGAGATACTGTTCGGTTTCGGGGTCGAGGGCAGACGTGGGCTCATCGAGAATTAAGATTCTAGAGTCTCTCAGCAATCCTCGAGCGATTGAAATGCGCTGCTTTTGACCAACTGAAAGTTTGCTACTCGTTGCACTCCCAAGCCGGGTTTGATATCCATCTGGAAGGGATTGGATGAAGTCATCTATGCCCGCGGTCGTTGCGGCCGCCTGAACTTCTTCCAGAGTGGCGTCCGGTTTTCCGTAGCGGATATTGTCCAGAATCGAATCCGAAAAAAGTTGGGTTTCTTGGAAAACGTACGTGATCTGACTACGCAGACTTTGTAAAGTCAGCTGGTTGACCGCGTAGCCGTCAATGCGTACGTCTCCTTCACTGGCTACGTGAAAGCGGGGAATGAGGTATGCAAGGCTCGTCTTCCCCGCTCCCGTTGGACCTACCAGCGCGACGATTTGTCCGATGCTCGCGTCAAGCGAGACGTCTTCGAGTGCTCGACGGCCATCCGGATAAACGAGACCGGCGTGTTTAATCGAGACACCGTCTTCGATTGTGGGTAAATCGATTGAACCGAGATCGTCTTCTGCCGGGAGGTCCATCATGGCGAATACACGTCGCATTCCTGCGACGTTATCTTGTAAACGAACCCAGAGGATTGAGAGCGACATCATGGGTCCTCTGAGATAACCGAAATAGACGAGCAGCGCCGCGAGATCGCCCGGTGTCATGTCGCCGTCAATCACCTTGGTTAGAATGAAGGCTAGGAATAACCAGTAAACCGCACTCGAGACGAAACTCCCGAAGCTACCAATGAACATCCACAGCAGGCTGACGGCTCGATGTCGTTTAAACGATTCGCCGCTATCGCCTGCAAAGTGTTCTTTTTCGTTGGCATTACCACCTAGACTTTGGACAGCCAGGACATTGTCCATCCCTTCTTCAATCGTACTGGTCGTGATTGCCCCTGCTGCTCTCGCCGCCTGGCCGCGACGCCGAACAGGTCGGGAAAATAGACTCGATAGGGTCACCCAAACGGGGAAGACGGCGAGTGTCATCCAAAAAATTTCATTGTTGTTGGGGTACGCGTTCAGAATAGTAATGACCGCCTGTAAATAAAGGACGGTTGACATGATGGGGGTGTGAGTAAGTTCGTAGAAAATTTCGTTGATCTGCGGAGCGTCGTACATGACTCGATAAATCGAGTCGCCGATCCGCTGGTCTTCGAGCTGTGTCATTGACAGGGCACCGATTCGACTGAATAGCTGGGACCGGAGCGTATGGTTTAGCGATTGCAGCAATCGGATATCGAGTTTGAATTCCGTATACCCGTAGATTCCTCCAGCCGTGCTATAGCCGCCGTGTATCTTATTTTCGACTTGAGTGGCGTAATCGTGACCCTGTGCTAAGCCCGCCTCCGTCTCGTCTTCGTAACCCGTTGTGTAGGAGCCGATTAGAACGACGAGCGTGATGCCGATGACAGCCAACCAAAAGATGATTTCTAGGACGGAGCTGCCATGAAGCGCGTTAATGAGAGGCCACACATAGGTTGGATAATCCGTCGCTTCTTCAATCGGAATGCCAAGGATGACGTGGTCCGTTAGTATTTTTACGGGCCAAGGGATCAGCGCAAGTGGTAGGGCATAGGAACCCAACTTGAGAACGAACTTGCCGATATATCGCCACGTGAAAAAACGAATGTATTCGAAACTTCGAGCGATGATCTGGGCCGCTTCGCGGTAATCGATATCGGTGCGGATATCTATCCCGCTTGAGCGCGCGTCTAGTCCGGTGTCCGGCAAACGACTGGGTCCTGTTTCGGCCATCCCGTTAATTCGGACTCTGTATATTTTGAAGAGACGATTCTGTTTCCACGAATCCGCGATACCGGCCATTTTCAATCTGCATGAGAGCGTCGTGGGACCCGCTTTCAAGGATTCGACCACTATCGAGATACAGAATGTTCTCCGCGCGACGAATCGTGGAGATGCGATGCGTAATGACGAAGATCGCGCGACCTTGGGAAGATCCCCACTTGGAAAGATTTTCCATCACGCGGTGTTCGGTCGCTGCATCGAGAGCCGCTGTGGGCTCGTCCAAAATAAGAATCGGTGTATCGCGGACGACGGCTCTGGCTATGGAGAGACGTTGGCGTTGGCCCGTGGATAACTTGCCTCCACGGTCTGACAGAACGGTATCCAGGCCGTGTGGAAGGCCGCTCACATAGTTGCCCATGTCCGCGATTCGAACGGCTTCGGATACTTCGGCGTCGCTGGCTTCTGGTGCTACGTAACGAATGTTTTCGCGCACGGACATTCCGAACAGTACGTTCTCTTGTAGCGCGATCGCGATGTGACGACGCAAGGATTCAATCTGGTAGTTTCGCAAGTCGGTCCCGTCGATCGAAATGGAGCCTTCGGTTGGGTCGAACAAACGCAAAAGAAGCGCCATGAGCGTACTTTTCCCGGAACCGGTCGGCCCGATGAGGGCCGAGATAGAACCAGGAGTTGCCGAAAACGATACACCCTCAAGTACGGGCCGTTTTGGTTCGTACGAGAAGCTGACGTTCTCAAACCGAATTTCGCGGTGGAAGGCCGTCATCGGTATGGCGTCTTCTCGGTTCGTTATTTCAGGGTCGATGTCGAGAATGTCGAACACACGGCGCAGTCCCATCGCCATATCCTGAGCCGTCATCCAATTACGTAGCAGCGACCTCAGGTCATTGGCGGATTCCCGAAAATTATTCCGGGTCCATGTGAACGACGCTAGATTCCATACGAGCCAGCTCAGTCCGACGACCGCGATAAGGTCTGTGGCGTACGTCGATTCAGATTGACTTGCCCACCAGGCCATCAGGAACTCGCCGCCGATCATGAACGAGGCAGCGATTGTGAACATCACAATGGTGACGAATGCGATCAGTTTTCTAACGCGATACGCCGCGTTGAACGCGATCACCGAATCGGTTTCTAGGCGCTGTTGTGCCCGCCGAGTGGTATTGAACGCTTTAATCAGTTTGATCGAACCGAAGGTTTCCTGGATCGTTGAGGTCACATCGGACGTGGCGGCTCGGTATACGAGAGAGAAGGTTCGCACGCGCGGCATAGCCCAGTGGGCCCAAAGTAGGGCAGGCACCACGAGCGTTCCTGCCATGAGTGCGATCCAAGGACTGAGCAAGCTAACCAGTGCAACGCACGTGTAATAACTCATCATGACTTGGGTCAAACTGATTAATTGTCCGACCACGCTGGTCACCATCGAACTGTCTTGGTAGATCCGATAAATCGAGTCACCTGTGCGGTGGTCACTGTGATAGCTGAGCGAGAGTTGGTGCCATCTTTGAAGTAACGCGACGCGTAGATCCTGATTGATGCGTTGCATGATCCACATGTTGTAGTAGGGATTAATTATTTGGAGGGGCCACTGAATCAAGAACGCGCCAATGATGATGTAAAAATAAGTCCACTTGAGCTCGTGTCGTTGTTCAATCGACAGTTCGTCGAGGTTTCCCTGTGCCCATTCAGGGACTCCTATAAGGCTGGAAACCCAGGGTGAAAGCGGTTCGCCCTGAAGCAAGCTTTGGTTGAGCATGTCAATGGTAATAAGGCCGAGCGCGAATCCGATGCCGCGCTGCATGAAGTTGATCGCGTAAAAGTAAACTAGGTGCGCGTGCAATCGAACGCGGAATTCGAGAGCACCATTGCTTGACCGATATTGCACCATCCATCCAAAAACGCACCCAACGGTGATGGCTGCTGCATAGACACCATCGCGCCAACCGTCGATGACGAAATTGGCGACAACGTTCACTGCGATACCGGACAACAGCAGGCCGATGGTTCCCCAAAATTGAAACCTACCCGCCGCAAATGCCATCACGCTCATGGAAAAGGCCATTGTGATGGCTGGGACGTAGAGCAAGTTGTAGGGCCATTGCATCGATTGCGGCACGAAGTTCAACCAAGGTCCCGCAAGAGCTATCGCGAAGACTAGAAACGGCGCGTACTTGAATTGGTAACCGCTGCCAGCGATGTTGTCGGCGACCTGATCTTGGAGTCCATCGCCTGGTATCCACCAACGGCCAAGCAATTGCGGGCGGATATAGGGCCACGATCTCAACAATAGGCGAGCAACGTCGAGGAAACCGCTGTCATCGTCTTTGGCGGACATATCTTGCCCGACTGGTACAGGTCCGTCGCCGAACATCGGTAGTGCTCGGGATCTAGTCCGGTTCGCTGAAATGTCCGCGGGGTTCATCACACTCGGGAACCTCTATTCGTACCGGAGTGTGCCCGATTAGCGGCCCGTGCGCTTTAGGATTCGGACGATGCGGAAGTCTGCAGTTCGACGAATCGTCGATAGTGTCCGTCGCTGTTTGCCATGAGTTCTTGAGGGCTGCCTTGCTCAAGGATTCGCCCTTCGTCAAGGAAGACAATGTGATCGGACTGAGCGATCGTCGACAGTCGATGCGCAATGATAATGACGAGTCTGTCTTTCGCGGCTTCGTGCAGTGCTTGGACGAGATATTGTTCGGTCTCGGGATCGAGCGCTGACGTCGGTTCGTCGAGAATGAGAATCTTGGAGTCTCGCAATAGACCACGCGCAATGGAGATGCGTTGTTTCTGACCGACGGAAAGTTTACTGATCGCCGCAGTACCTAACTTGGTTTGGTATCCGTCCGGAAGCGATACGATAAAGTCGTGTATCCCAGCGACCCGAGCGACCCTTTCAACCTCGTCCGCGTTTGTTTCGGGTTTGTTGTACGCGATGTTTTCGAAAATGGTTGTCGAGAACAACTG
>CAJWCW010000038.1 GCA_913030615.1 uncultured Gammaproteobacteria bacterium
ACGGGCGCGGTTGATCCGTCCAGTAATCCGATAAGAACTAGCCGGCCGTCAACTGCAAGTGAAGCGATGTTCGATTCGAAATAAGCCCCACCAACGGGATCCAAGATGACGTCCATACCGTGCTGCGATGTCCATCGAGGTACCTCTTCGACAAAATGATCTACGTGCCTGTCGCAACCGGCTGTAGCGCCCATTTCAACACATCGTTCAACCTTCTCGGTGTTTCCAGCTGTGACAAAACAAGGGTTGTCGAACGCGGCGCAGAGCTGAATCGCCGCGGTACCCACGCCACTGGCTCCAGCATGCAGGAGAACGAACTCACCGGGTTCAAGATACGCCTCCATATATAAATTCAGATACGCCGTAGCAAAAACCTCAGGCAGCGCCGCCGCTTCGTGGAATGAAAGTCCCTCTGGAATCGGTAGCACTTGTCCGGCAGGGACCACCACCTTTTCAGCGTAGCCGCCGCCAGCTAGCAAGGCGCATACACGATCACCCTCGCGAACCCGTCCGACGCCCTCGCCAATCGCTTCCACTACGCCTGCGCATTCGAGCCCCAGAATTAAACTTGCGCCCGGGGGTGGAGCGTAGTGGCCTGCCCGCTGTGCTAGATCGGCCCGGTTCAGCGCAGTCGCTCTATTTGCTATTCGCACCTCGCCAACACCCAAAGGCGGTTCGACCACCTCATTCCACCTCAATTCCTGGCCGTCTACCTGTATCGCTTTCATTACCACGACATCCTAACTTTTACTCCTAATTCGTGAAGGCTAGTTTTCACTTCACTTACCGTGTATTCGCCGTAGTGCACCATCGAAGCGATCAGCGCGGCGTCCGCTTTGCCGGTGGTCAGAACGTCGTGGAGATGGCCCGGTGTTCCTGCCCCGCCAGATGCAATAACGGGAATTCTGACGCTTTCAGCAACGGAACGTGTCAGCGCGATCTCATAACCATCACGCGTCCCATCCGCATCGATGGAATTAACCACAAGTTCACCCGCCCCTAACATTTCTCCCTGTTGCGCCCATGCCAATGCGTCCATCCCCATCGGACGCCGCCCACCATTAATAACGATCTCATAACCGCTTGGTACCCCAGCGGTTTTACCCACGCGTCGAATGTCCATCGATAACACGACATTTTGACTTCCGATCGCCGCCGCACACTCACTGATTAGTTCTGGACGAAGAACAGCAGCAGAATTGACGTTAATCTTTTCGGCACCAGCCATCCTCAAATCGGTTGCATCGCGAACGGATCGAATCCCTCCCCCGACGGAGAACGGAATGAATACCTGCTCGGCCACCGACTCAACGACGTTCAACATTATGTTGCGTGCCTCGCTGGACGCCGTAATGTCGTAAAACACAAGCTCGTCAAGACCATCCAAATAATACTCACGCGCTTTTACGATCGGGTCGCCAATATCCTTGGTATCCACGAAACGAATACTCTTCGCCAACTTGCCGTCGCGCACGTCGAGACAGGCGATGACTCGCTTACTCAGCAATCTGGCCGTCCCAATTTCTGAATCGATCCAAAAGTCCTAGCCCCACGCGACCGCTCTTTTCTGGGTGAAATTGAGTTCCGAAAAAATTGTCCAGTCCAGCAGCACAACAGAACTCGCGCCCATACTGTGTCGAGGCAAAAATGGTAGTTGGAATTTCGGGCTCCGGGAAAAACGAGTGCACAAAATAGAACTCGTCACCATTGTGAATACCCTCCAAAAGCGGATGCCTGCGCTGCACCTCAACCTCATTCCAACCCATGTGAGGAATTTTCAGGTCACGATTACGCAGCTGAAATCGACAAACTTTTCCGGGTAAAAACCCGAGCGTCGTCTGACCATCCTCCTCCGAAAATTCAAGTGAGATCTGTAGTCCGAGACAAATTCCAAGGATCGGTACCCCCGATCGAAACGCGTGCTGCAACGCGACGTCAACGCCGGATTTGCGTATGCTCTTCATCGCACTGCCCGCAGCCCCAACGCCTGGAAAGATGATGCGGTCGGCATGCCGAATTGCTTCGGGATCGTCGCTGATGGTTGCCGCTAAGCCAACTTCGGTACAGGCGCGTTGGACGCTGCGCAAGTTACCCGCGTCGTAATCAACGATAACGGCCATAAGAAAATGACACTGGAAAAGAGCGCGGATACTAACTTATACCCGAATAGCGACCAAGGACGCAGGGGAATTCTTGTCGTTAATCTGGGGTCCCCGGAAACGCCTCACACGGCAGCTGTTCGACGATATCTCAACGAGTTCCTGATGGACCCCCATGTGCTCGCGATGCCTTGGATTCTGCGTCGTCTCATCGTATCAGCCATTATTGTTCACAGGCCACGACGAACCGCTAGAGCATACCAACGCATTTGGAAGGACGACGGATCCCCTCTTGTATCCTTGACGAGTTCGGTCGCCGATGGAATTCGTCGAGAAAGCGGACTTCCCGTCGCCATGGCAATGCGTTACGGGAAACCGCTGGTAGACGCAGCAATCAACACTCTAGGCAACGTCGACGAGGTCGTCCTCATGGCGCTCTATCCGCAACACGCGGACTCGACTCGAACGACAACGATAGAAAAAGTAGCAAGTGCGTTGGGCGGAAAACGTTTATTGGTGTTACCACCGTACTACGACGACCCAGATTTCCTGCGCGTGTTCGGTACTCACGTAAAGAAACATCTACCTGAAACCGCAGAACATCTTTTGTTCAGCTATCACGGACTGCCAGAACGCCACATCACCAGTGCAGATCCGACCAAGAGTCACTGTCTAAAAACCGGGTCGTGCTGCGTCACACACTCAATGGCGCACGCTACCTGTTATCGACATCAGTGTTTTTCGACCACACGTGCTATCAGCGCCTTGATAGGCATCGACCACAGCCAGGGTTTCCAATCCCGACTACGCCCCGGCAAATGGCTTGAACCATCGTCTACCCAACAAACAATCATGCTGGCACGTCAAGGGGTGCGGCGTTTAGCCGTCGTTTGCCCGGGCTTCGCCGTGGATAATTTAGAAACGCTCGAAGAAATCGGCGAACAGCTTTCCGTGACTTTCCGGAAGGCGGGCGGCAAAGAGCTTATTCTGATCCCCGCGCTGAATGACACACCCGAATGGTTACACGTTTTATCACAGTGGGCGAACGGCCCGATCGATAGATTCCAAGAAGTATCGGTATAGCGATACGGATTCTCATCCGACACGCGTGTTAGTCAATCTTTACGACCATTTATATGGACGCGGCATGCGTCACGAGCGCTTTGTGAAAATTCTGGATCAGTGGTCGCGCAAACATTGACTTGCGCGCAACGAATCGGACCGGTCGGTTCATCCCTTCTTTCCCCAGATCAATCAATAATTCCTCGGTTATCCCAAGCGTGACAGCAACGCCGCGAGGAACCAATCCGTGCCCAAAGCCTTGTATAGCCATCTGCCCAACCGCGAAGAACGATTCCATCGACGTGCTCCTGCGAAGTTTCAAGCGCCGCATATCGTCCTCAATAGAGGCCCAGGCGCCAGATCGTGATTCGATTGTAATCACGTCCAATGGCTCAAACGTTTTGTATCCGGTTCGTGCAAGACCCGACGGAATAACGACCATCGGTTCAAGATGAATGACTTCGGACTGTAGGTCAGCCTCTGCATCAGCCATGCCGGTACACACCCCAACCATATATTCTCCAGCTCGGATTCGATCCAAAACAGCTGGCGATCGTTGGGCATGAAATTCAAATTCGACCTCCGGTAAATCAGCCTGAACGACTGCAAACAACGCCGGTCCCCAGCTCGATAAAATAGCTTCCGAAACACCTACAATAATTCGTCCCTTACGAAGCGCGTTATCTTCCAAAAACACACCGCGAACTTCCTGAAGCAGGGGAGTGACCTTGTCAACTAACTGACGACCATGATGGGTTAATGCGACACGACGGCCGTGCCTTTCAATCAGCTTACGGTCGTAGTAGCTCTCGAGCGAGGCAATGCGCTTACTCACCGCGCTTTGCGATATCTTCATTCGAGTCGCCGTTTCCATCATGGTTCCAGTTGCAGACAGTTGAACCAGTGTTTCTAAGTTTTCAATCACGACATCTATTCCTAAAACTACTGTCTTATATTCCAATTATTCGCTTTTCTCATGCTCAGGTGAAGGATCAAAGTCGTCCGAGGCATGCTGATCTGAGTAGTTCCGTGGCGATTCTGGTTTTGCTCTGTGTATTGTTGACTTCGATCCTGTCCGGCGTTGTCGGAATGGCTGGCGGCATGATTCTTATGGCCGTCCTCGTGACGGTATTACCCGTCGCAAGCGCAATGATTTTGCACGGCACGGTCCAAAGTATTGCCAACGGCTCTCGATTTTGGTTTTTGCGCAGCAACATGGTTTGGACCGTAATGCCCCCATACCTCCTGGGCACAACGATCGTCTTCGCAGGATTTGTTTTCACCACCATCGTTCCACATCCTGCGTTAGTCCTCCTGTTGGTGGGGACCTTTCCTTGGATCGCACGATTAGTACCGCGTCTCAGCGGCTTAGACATCACGAAACCACCACATGCTTTCGCGTGCGGAGTTTCGGTGACCCTGGCGCAGTTGCTCGCCGGCGCATCCGGGCCTTTACTGGACGTGTTTTATCTAAAAAGTTCTCTCAACCGATACCAAGTTGTCGCCACCAAAGCGTTTACACAAACGCTAGGCCACCTCATCAAACTTGTTTATTACGGTGGCATTGCAAGCATCGCGCTGGAAGCGCTCGATCCATTGCTAACTCCAGGCTTCATCATCGGCTCCGTTTCGCTCGCGGTGGCCGGTACCTGGATAGGAACACGCTTTTTAGACCGATTTAACGAAGCCGCTTTTCGAACCGTCACGGGCAGGATCATTCTCGTCGTGGGTACCTTGGCAATTTTGAAAGGCACTTGGGACTTATTTGCGTAAACGTCGTCTTCTTGTATAGGAAACGATCGAGCGTTTAAGTGGGTCGGATCACAAAGAGTAAATCGCCAACATTCACTTGTTGACCCGACGCCACGTTGGTCCGAACGATCTCGTACTCGCAACCCGGTTCGTACAAGTGGGCATCGCCTGTGTTGAAGTCAGCGATACACATCGGCGTGAAAATCTTGAAGGCTTCTAGTTGACAGAGCGTATCTGTCAGACCGATTCGATCACCTTCCATAACATACTCTGGCTCAGCCGGAGACGGCGTCGAATAGAAAATTCCCGTAGTAGGCGATAGCACTTTCAATTCATCGCTTCCGTCGATCCGAATCGACTCCGCACCGATAGAGATTCCAGTATCTCCCGAAGCTGCTTCAATTTCGGTAATAAGCGCATCGGCATCAACGCGGTCAAGTAAGGCTGGCAAATAGTTTGTGTCGTATTCGCCTTTCAAAAACTGCGGGTCCTTTAAGATTGCTCGAACAAGCGGAATGTTTGTACATATTCCCGCGACTTCTACCCGACCGAGATAGGCCTCTAACTTGCGCGCCGCACTATCGCGATCCTTCGCATGCACGACGATTTGCGCGAGCATACTGTCATAGTACGGAGAGACGAACTTACCTTCTCCCGCCGTCGTTATTACATCAACGTCTTTCTCGTCCGGCATACGGCAGACATCAATCGTCCCGGCACTCGGACGGAACGCAAGTGTCCCATCTTGAAGGCGTACGATTCTTTCTGCATTCACTCGTGCTTCAATCGCATAACCTTTCTCACGGACTTTGAGATTGGCAATATCCCCGCCACCCGCGATACGAAATTGCTCGGCAACAATGTCTACACCAGACACGTACTCGGTGACAGGATGTTCGACCTGCAAACGCGTGTTCATTTCCATAAAGTAAACTTCATCTGCGTCGAGGTCATAAATAAACTCAACGGTGCCTGCACCCACATAATTTACTTCGCCTGCAATCGCTTCCGTGTGCTTTACCACCGACTCAAGAAGCGCGTCGGGCAATAGGGTTGATCCTGACTCTTCAATCACCTTCTGTTTGTCGCGCTGGACGCTACAATCACGGATGCCGAGAATTCGTGTGTTGCCGTATCGATCCCGCAACAATTGCGCCTCGATATGGCGCAGCGAGGTAACGAATTTCTCAAGGTATACATCCCCATTTCCGAATGCCGCGCGCGCTTCTACCGAGACACGTTGGAAAAGCTCGTGAAACGCACTTTCGTCTTCAACGACTTGTATGCCCTTACCTCCGCCCCCGTGAACCGCTTTTATCAGCAACGGGTAGCCGATGTGCTCAGCCAGATCGGCGGCCTTTTCGGCGTCCGTGACGATGCCATGACTCCCGGGTACTACGGGTACGTTTAGCCGTAATGCGGTATTAATCGCGTTGGATTTATTGCCCATGGTCTCCATGCTCGATACTGGCGGACCAATAAAGTTGATCCCCCTCGATCGGACCAGTTCGGCAAATTGGCTACTCTCCGAGAGAAATCCGATACCTGGATGCAGGGCATCAACGTGCTCATGCTCGGCCACCGCAATCACGGACTTTGCATTCAGGTAACTTTCGTCAGGCGTATTACCACCAATACAGATCACAGAATCAGCTTTTCCAAGAAGGTCAACGGCCACCGACTCCATATCAGGGTCCGATTGCACGAGAACGACTTCGATGGCTTCCCTTTGGGCCACCCTAATGAGCTTTGCCGCCGTGCATCCTCGTGCGTGGATGAGTACACGCTTAACAGGTCGGTACAGATCCTCCGCATCAGCCGGTATTCGGGCGGGTATAACCATCGGCCGTTCCTGACTCAGAATTCCGGACATCACCCGGTTCACCACTTCCACAATACTCTCGCGAGGCACAGGTATGTCCGGATCGATTCTCCGAAGCTCGTCATCTAGATCTTCATAGAACGGATGCCGAACGAGACCTTGCATAGCTCCTGGCACATCGACCAGGTAATTGGACAGGATGGAATCCGAAGGCAGGTTGCTTTGTACGACAATCTGTCCAGCGAACGGCATACTGGCGCCGGAAAGGTAGTAGGTCTGAACAAGAGGGTGCGTGACGAAACTAGCCTGGGCACCACCAGTACAATCTCCGTGGCCAAATATAATCACGGGAAGATCGAAATCACGTACAAACCGCGTTATCCGGTCATTTATTGCAGCCATCGAAAATAATGATCCAGCGCCCTCTTTGGTCTGCATTCCACCGGAAGAAATGAAACATACAACCGGTAGGTTTTGTTCCGCACAAGTCACCAACAATTTGCAGAACTTTTCCGCGCTTGCCATATCGAATGCACCCGCCTGGAAGTCTGGATTGGAGATCACCGTTCCGACGCGGAGGCCGCCGTTTTCGTTTCTAAACGTCCCTACGCCTGCAATCACGCCACACGGAGGAGAGTCTTGCTCCAACGCAGATTCAATAGAAATCCTTAATCCTGGAAATTGGCACGGATCGGTACTCAACGAATCTCTGTGATGTTCCTCAAAGTCGTCGAAGAACTGGTTAACAAAGGCTTTATATCCCGTCCCGCGTCTAGCTTTAAACTGCAGCAACGCGTTTTGAATCAGGAGATCACGATAAGCAATGTTCAAACGATTCCAGAAGTCTTTTTTTCGACCGATGTTACGTGGCGAAATCCGTCCGTCGTAACGTCGGCCTTCTCGTTCTGCTTGAACGTGCGAAACCAACAACCGTTCAAAGAAAAATGTGACAACGACAACGAGTGTGTCCGACACGTGTGGGAAAGCAGTCTTCTTCCACTCTTCAACCGCACGGAAAAAGTCGCTCGACTTTGGCGTGTGCAAAATTCTGAGATACCAGTCAAAAAATTGCTGTCGTTGGAGTAAAGCATCCGTCGTTACTTCTTCGTTAACTCCAGAACTTCGCACGTCGCTCTCAGCGCGTTCAAGGGTACGTTCGATGAGCGTCCGCACCGAGTCTTGAGCTAACGCCTTACTGCGTTCCGCTTCCTCAGCGATCGAGTCCAGGCTCTCCAGAACTTGATCGTAGACGGAGTCAAAAAGGAGCATATTCTCGATTTCAGTCACGAAGTCGTCTCGAAGCTCACTTTCTAGAAGAACGTCCAGGACGGTGCGGTCGGTATCCGCGAATGGAGCTCCTTCTACCCTGGACGGGGCGATATGGTCATTGAAGCGCTCTTGAACGACACGCCGATTAGCAACGATATCGGAAGTTTCACGTCGACCGGCCTCATGATCGTTTCCGAGCGTAGCTTCGACGACCCGGTCAATGGGTCCCTCCGTCATCGCTAGATTGAGCTCCGTCGACAATTGGCTCCGCAGTTGCGACTCCGTTCGAACACCAAGATTTTGCATCGCGAGGAGTTTTTTTCCTTCGTGGGTAAAACGCTCTCGTAAAATTGATCCTAAGTCGCGATCGCGCCGTATGGCGCCGACTAATGCGACTGGATCTAAAATCTCGCCAACTCGAATCAAATGTCGAGTGTCTTCGTAATCTTCAATGTACTGCTTCAGCGTTCGTAAATTCCCCGAAGCCTCAGATTTCCATCGGTTGTAGAGATACATTCCGACCGACGCCAACAAATGATTCCGAGCATCCTCGTAATTCTTCCTTGGCTCACCGAGGAAAAATTGCTGGACCCTGCTGCGCTCTTCATGAACGGCACGTTTTTTCTCGGTGTACCCTTTCCAAGCCCGGTTCAGGGTGTCGTCGTAAATGAGCTTGTCGGGATCTTGCACCCATCGTAGGAAAATCCGCCGCCTTTCACGGTCTGAGCGGGCACCAAGTTCTCCTTCTGGAAGCTCGCTCTGTGCCAAACGCCCGTATTGTTGCCGGGTGGTTGCCTTGATGCGCCGTCGCACTCTCAAATAGCGCAAATAGCGGAACGTAACTCCAAACACATTTAGATATTCAGTCGGATTCTTCGACAGTTTCAACGAGGCGCTCGCCTGAACCTTCTTGAGACGCTCCGACGGCTCAAGATAGCGCAGTAGACTTCGTCGATAGTGATCAAGAATATAAGGGTTTTCCGCCACGAAAGTTTTGGTCGACTGTTCAACGGCCAAAATCCCACTGACGATCGCCAGCCGAAGATTTTCGAGGCGGTGTCCATCGTCCCCCGGAACATAATCGATGATTCCATCGATATTGCCCTGCTGCATGAGTTCATACGGCGAAACGCCGACGTGTTTAGCGCACTCCTGCCACGATAAATTCAGCCGTCGCGCGATGCTGGCTAGGCTCTTTGGTTGGATGGTGCTGAACACTCCGTCGCGCACCGAAAGGATGATGTTGCTAGCTGCGAGCGGAATGGCTCCACCCGAGTAACCCAGCCCAAAAATAATTCCAACATTGGGCACATCCACATTGGACATTTCGGTAATCAATCGGGAAATACTATGAGCCTGGTTACCGCGATTCGCTTCCGCGTCCGACGCCGCGCCTGGCGTGTCCATGAGACTAACGATCGGCATCGCGCGCTTCGAGCATTTCTCAACAAATGCAACGGCTGCGAGATGGTGTTGCGGCATCCACGTGCCGTTTTGGATCGAGCGGTCTTGCGCTAAAAAACCGATTAAACGCTCCTCCCCGTCGAAATCCATAGCGACGGTCGCACAATAAAAGGGACCATCGCTCTCTTCTTCGATAATGGAACCCAGCACCTGAATGACCGAAGGTGCCGACGGTCGTGCCTGCGTCTCGGCCGGCTCAACAACTGTCTCGATGTAAGTATCGATGTCCATGGCGTCGAGTGCGCTGAGGCGCCGCGCGATCGACGATCGGGACACCAAACCCCGCATACCACCGTATGCTTCGGCTTCTATTGTGGGAAGGCGGGAGAAGTCTTGCGCCAGATTCTCAGCGATCAGAAATAGGCGATCACCCTCGACGACGTTACTGTCCATTCAGTCCCTGGCTGCAGGCTTGATGCTTATGAGGTGATGCAGAATCAAGACGGCTACTGTAATGTATTTGCCAACAAATCCGCAAACTTGTACTCCTTTCTTTAAGCAATATGTCTCCTCTCGCCATCGCCGTTTTGACCATCTCCGACTCCCGGACACCTGCTAACGATACGTCGGGAGACCTCCTGGTGGAGCGACTTACTGGCAACGGTCATCTACTCGCCAGTCGGGACCTAGTCCCAGATAACGTGTACCAGATTCGGGCAACCGTATCGAACTGGATTGCTGACGATACCACCGACGTCGTGTTGGCGACGGGCGGAACCGGATTTACCGGCAGAGACAGTACTCCTGAAGCACTTCTCCCCTTGTTCGATAAGACCATTGAGGGATTTGGGGAATTGTTCCGACAAATTTCATACGGAGAAATCGGAAGCTCCACGATCCAGTCCCGAGCCCTTGCTGGACTCGCCAACGCTACGCTGATTTTTGCCGTCCCGGGATCAACCAACGCTTGCGCAACGGCCTGGGACCGCATATTGCAAAATCAACTCGATTCGACCTTTAAACCCTGCAACTTCGCAGAATTAATTTCACGTTTTAACGAAAGCTAATTGAGGAAGTCCGATGGAGGTTTTTATTCTTGGTGCTAAACGCACGCCTATTGGTAGTTTTCAAGGATCGCTGGCAGGTCATAGCGTCGCAGAACTCGGAAGCCACGCTATCTCCGCCGCGGTTGAAGATTCTGGAGTCGCCCCTGAAAACATCAACGAAATTCTGATGGGTTGTGTGGTCAGTGCCGGGGCCAAACAAGCCCCCGCGCGTCAAGCAATGCGCATGGCTGCAATTCCGGACTCCAGCGGAGCAACCACGATCAATAAGGTTTGTGGTTCCGGGATGAAGGCGACGATGTTGGCACACGACCTTATTGTGGCGGGTGCCGCCGAGTGTGTCGTGGCTGGCGGAATGGAAAGCATGACCAATGCCCCGTACCTATTGGCGAAAGCTCGAGGAGGCTTTCGGATGGGTCACGGCGAGATTGTAGATTCGATGTTTACAGATGGCCTCGAAGATGCCGAGAGTGGTGGCTCCATGGGCAGCTTTGCTCAAGACACCGCGGATGAATATCAGCTGTCCCGAGATGCGATGGACGAATTCGCAATTGATTCCGTAAAGAAAGCTCTAGCCGCAATGGACTCCGGCACATTAGCGACAGAAATTACGCCAATGGAAGCCGGCGACGAAGACGAGCAACCGCGGCGTTCAAAGATTGAACGAATACCCACGCTCCGGCCTGCATTTAAGAAAGACGGAACCATCACAGCTGCTAACGCCAGTTCTATTTCGGACGGCGCATCGGCACTCGTTGTCGCCAGCGAATCAACAACGACATCTTTGAGTGGCCGCTCATTGGCGCGCATCAGAGGACATGCGACCTATTCGTTGCATCCGTCAAAATTTACTATTGCTCCAGTAGGAGCTATCAAAACGCTCTTGGACAAGGTTGGGTGGAGCAAAGACGACGTGGATCTGTTTGAAATAAACGAAGCATTTGCCATGGTGACGATGTTGGCAATTCGGGAACTCGACCTCGACCCGTCCAAAGTAAACATCTACGGCGGCGCGTGCGCCCAGGGTCATCCGATCGGTTCAACGGGTAGCCGTTTGATTGTCACCCTAGTCCATGCGCTTCGGACAACGGGAGGACAACGAGGGGTAGCAGCTCTATGCATCGGCGGCGGCGAAGCAACCGCCATCGCGATTGAAACGACCTGAAAGACCATGCATCCAGGGCTCAGAGAACATACAATGGGTTCGTTGTAACCACCCTCGGGTAGATCAACTAACCAATTGACGCCATTACCGGTTATCGCAGGATTCGGTGGTATCAACCCAGCGGGACGGGTGTCTTTTCATCACGCGTACCGACGCACCGTGATCGACGTACTCGGCGAACAAGACGCAGCCGAAACCTATCGTAGTCTCGGCGGAATCATGAAAGTGGAAGGCGACGCTAACGACCACGTCGTACGCGAATACATTCGGAACAACACGTTGGTACGCCGCATCGGCCTCTTCGATCCCGAAGAGATTCTTTTTCACCGTTCGGCTACGCTGACCGGGCCGTCGGGGAACGAACTCACGTTTGTAATACCGGTACGCCAGCTACCAGACCGCGTTCCGGAAAACTGGCGCATCAAAGAACTGTCAGCCGACACGGCCGAGGTCTCGATTGATAATCCAACCGAGGTGCTACTGCCGGATCGTCGAGCATCACGGGTCACCTCTGCGGGTCAGGTGCCGACTGGATTCGATCCCGGAGCGCTTTACCCGTCAAGAAATCATCCGCGAGGACTCCAACTGACGATCTATGGCGCGTCCGACGCGGTTCATTCACTAGGCATCGATTGGACGACGTTGCGTCGCCTTGTACCTCCCGATGCTTTCGCCGTGTATTCAGGCAGTGCGATGGGGCAACTAGATCAAAACGGTGCTGGCGGCATGCTTCAAGCGCCTATGATGGGAAAACGCCCAACCTCCAAGCAAGCAGCGCTCGGGCTCTGCGAAATGCCTACGGATTTTATCAATGCATACATCCTGGGCAGCGTAGGTTCTACTGGTGCGGTCATCGGCGCGTGTGCGACGTTCCTCTACAACCTCAAACAAGGGGTCGACGATATCCGTAGTGGTCATCGACGCGTGGCGTTGGTTGGGGGGGCCGAAGCACCCATTACTCCAGAGATTATTGAGGGTTATCGAACCATGGGGGCGCTTAGCGAAGACGAAGCCCTCATGACACTCGACGGAACTAACGAAGTCGATAACCGGAGAGCATGTCGGCCCTTTTCAGTGAACGCTGGGTTCACACTCGCCGAGGCCGCCGTCTATGTTGTCCTGATGGATGACGAACTCGCGCTCGAACTTGGCGCTGAAATTTATGGCTCGGTACCCGATGTCTTTGTCAACGCCGATGGATTCAAGAAATCCATCCCCAGTCCAGGAGTAGGCAATTACGTAACGATGGCCAAAGCGATGGCAACTGCTCGATCCCTGGTTGGTAATGGCGGTTTGCGAGAACGCTCGTACATCCACGCCCATGGAACAGGTACTCCGCAGAATCGAGTGACCGAGTCCGAAATCATGAACGAATTAGCGAAAACATTCGGCATAAAAAATTGGCCCGTCGCCGCGGTCAAGGCATACCTCGGTCACACGCTTGCACCGGCATCAGGCGACCAACTAACCAGCGCACTGGGAACGTGGAAATATGGGCTCATCCCAGGAATCGCGACCATTGACCACATTGCCGATGATGTACACGCGAGCCATTTGACGATCGGCTCCAGCCACATCGAGCGTCCCCCCGAATCACTTGACGTGGCTTTCATTAATTCGAAAGGGTTTGGTGGTAACAACGCGACCGGACTAGCGTTGTCTCCCAATTTAACTTTAAAAATGTTGGAAAACCGGCACGGTCGTGACGAACTGCTGGCCCACGCGCGCCGCAACGAATCGGTCCGAGAAAAGGCTCGCGACTACGATCAACGGGCAAGTGACGGAGAAGCCACACCTATCTACCAATTTGGAGAAGGAGTACTCGAAGGAGAGGATCTAGACTTTGACGATGCGACAATCCAAATTCCTGGATTTGAGCAACCGATCGAATTAAACATGCCCAATCCCTTTGCGGACATGACCGATTAGACGTATCCATTAATTCAAATCACTTGACGGCACATTCCGAATATCTTTGATACGGTCGCCGATACGCTCGGCGATGGCACTCGAGGGAGCGTTGTCTAATGCGCTGTTCAGCTCACGTAACACCATATCTCGATCGCCAAAATGCATCCATATGTCTGCCCGCTCGATGTAGAGTCCATAGTGTTCGGGAACCAGCATCAGCTGATAATCCGAGAGTTCAAGCGCCCTTAAGTAATCGCCTGACGACTGCAAAATCGACCGTACGTTGTTTAGCATTCGAAGCACGATATCGACCGGGCTAGCGACCGCGAATGCCTGCTTGGGGTCTAGATTGTTGTCGTTCAACCATTCCCTCGAAGCTTCGATCGAGGTGACTTTCAGTTCAAATGGATCCACCAAATCACCAGCGACCGTGAGTAAGAAACGTCTTGGAAAATTAATCCCCTCCGTTGACATCCCTAGCCGATGAGCGACACCTGCGATAACCATAGCAAGAGAGACGGGAATCCCGCGCTTCGAATGCAACACGGTGTCTATACGACTGTTGCCGACGGCGTAATAGTCTCGAGTCGCCCCTTGAAAGCCCAACCGTCGCAGATCATCGCAAATGTGGCCAGCACCTCCCGGCCCAATCTCTACCGCAAGCCGATCCAACTCGTGACGTGCCCAATTTACGTCAGCGTTCTTGTCGATGATACGGGCAACTATCAAAGCACCCTCGACAGCATCTTGCGGACGGTCAATAAACGAAGCTAGTTCGGGTGCGAATGGTAGGTTAATCAATCCAACAACAACTTTGTCCGTTTAATAAAGATCATACGAGCCTATGTTCGCCGCCAACAATGGGTATCCGAGATCTACGCTTTCGCTCCATGCTCGCGAGTCGACAAAAAGTGGACGTCGGGCCATCGCTCTTGTGCCAACTCGAGATTGGCCCTAGACGTGGCGAGATACGTGAGGAATCCGCCACCATCGAGGGCCAGATGGTCTGAGTTCTTCGCGCGAAATTCAGTGAGTTTGCTCTCGTCATCACAAACGACCCACCGTGCTGTATATACGGAACTCTGATCGTACAGGCAGTCCGCGCGGTATTCTTCTCGCAACCGGTACGCCACCAAATCGAACTGCAACGAACCTACAGCACCAACAACAATGTCATTGCCCGATAGAGGCATAAAGGCTTGCGTCGCCCCTTCTTCAGAAAGCTCGCGAATCCCCTTTTCCAGTTGCTTTGACTTTAATGGATCCCGCACCCTAACTCGACGAAAGAGCTCTGGAGCAAAATTGGGGATCCCCTGAAAAACGATCGGTTCCCCTTCGCTGAATGAGTCACCAATCTGAATCGACCCGTGGTTGTGTAGACCAATAATGTCTCCGGCATATGCTTCGGCAACTTTCACACGGTCACCCGCCATAAATGTGACGGCGTCGGTGATCTTTGTTTCGCGTCCTAATCGAACATGGTTCATACGCATGCCGTGCTGATAGCGACCGGAGCAAACCCTCATAAATGCAATTCGGTCCCGATGACGAGGGTCCATGTTGGCCTGAATCTTGAAGACAAATCCTGTGAACTTGTCCTCGGACGGTTCGACCGTTCGTGAGCCTGCCGCGCGCGGACCAGGCGTTGGGCCAATATCGATGAACATGTCCAACATATGTCGAACGCCGTAGTTGCCAAGCGCCGTACCAAAGAATACCGGCGAGCGTCGTCCTTCCAAAAAGTTCTGCAAATCGAATTCGTGACTTGCACCCTTGACCAACTCTATTTGTTCCACAAACGGTTCGTACTCATCACCAAGCCAGTCCTTTGCCGCCGTCGAGTTCAACCCCGGTATGGTGACGTATTCGTGGATCCGATCCCCATGCCCCGATTCATAGCACTCAAAACGATCTTCGAGCAGGTGGTAACACCCGCGAAAATCGCGGCCCATTCCCACTGGCCAGGTAATTGGGGCGCACTCAATCTGCAGAACATCTTCAATCTCGTCCATCAGTTCGATCGGATCGCGGATCGCTCGATCGAGCTTATTGATAAAGGTGAGTATCGGTGTGTCGCGTAAACGACATACCTCTAATAGTTTGATAGTTCGCGGCTCAACGCCTTTGGCTCCATCGATCACCATCAGTGCCGAATCAACGGCGGTAAGCGTGCGATACGTATCTTCCGAAAAGTCCGAGTGTCCGGGTGTATCTAGGAGATTGACGATTCTGTCGCCGTAATTGAATTGCATCACAGACGTCGTCACTGAAATACCGCGTTCCTGTTCCATCGCCATCCAGTCTGAACGGGCATGCCGATCCGACTTGCGTGATTTTATGGTGCCAGCCATCTGAATGGCGTCACCTAGTAACAATAGCTTCTCAGTTACTGTGGTTTTGCCCGCGTCCGGGTGCGAGATGATGGCGAACGTTCTACGCCGGTAATGACCGTCTTGACTGTTCATTGCATTGAGGAAAAGAAGCTCTGCCATAAGGACCGGCGGCGTTTGTCGGATATCCTCAACATGACGTTCAAGTTTTATTCGCCATCAAGCGACAATGCGAGCACAAGTCCGTCTTCTCGTCCCTCAAGCGCTGGGTAATAACCCTTTCGAATTCCGATCTGGCGAAACCCAACCGAATCGTATAGCTCCCGCGCGATACCGTTCGATCGGCGAACTTCTAAAAACATTGTTTTGGCTCGCTGAGCTTTCGAACGATCTATCAAATAACCAACGATATCGCGTCCAAAACCATATCCCTGAGATTGCTTCTTCACGCAGATATTCAACAAATGGGCCTCATCAGCTTTTACATTCAGAATCCCATGTCCAATGATCTCGTCAGGCTCTTCACGACCTAGCAGCTCTCCAATCCAACATTCGTAAGAGGCCGTCAAGCAGTCCTCAAACGTTCTTCGCAACCACGGAAATTCATAGGATTCAGTCTCGATCTTCACGACGGTATCGAGATCAAGACGGCCCATCGCGCGAAACCTTATCGCACCAAGACTCGGATCTTCTGCCATAGCTCGTACTTCGCAGTTCCGTCACGCGGCGCCCCATCGAGCGCAATGACCTGTTCCTTCGACAAATTTTCCGCCGGAGCCATTAGTCGCACCAGGTCTCGGCCCACCGCCAAAACAACATCCTCAGGTCCAATCTGCGACCTACAGAACGCATTAAATGCCTTAATGGCGTCGTCCCAGGAAGTTTCAGATCCTTCTACCTGTGGCCAGACGAAGACAAATTCGTCTGCCTCAGCAGATTTGAAACCGGTTATCGCCCTGGCTATATCAAGTATCAACGACATGTCGGAAAACGCTTCCTCCGCCACCAGACCCAAGACTCGTTCGACTCGAAACCCTCGAATGGTGAAACGGGGTCCCACCGCAGAACCGCTCGATAGCGCGGCCGCCTCGTTTCCCAACGGATGAAGTTTCGGTGCTTCCCGGGCCAACACAACGCGACTTTCTGCAATATTCCCATCCGTTTGCTTGGGTACCCAAACATCAATACCCAAACGACGGAGGTAATCCAAAGGCACTGCAACCATCAGACGCGATCCGATAAGAGAGCGACAATTGTATCGCACGACCGAAGCAACGACCCGACCGTCGGCAGAGTAAACCGCATAAACAAGCGCGGTTCACTTTTCGCGGGAGTGCTTACACCCCCTAAAGAATTAACGCTGTGGTGCCTGCTTTGGGCGCCTCGAGATGACGATGTGCTTACTACCCTTGAAGTTGTCTTGACCGCTGACGCCAGCCGGAATCTGTTCGATTTTCTTGCCAGACGCGAGAAACGCATCGACGTCACGTTGAATTGCCTCGCGGGTTTTATTAATCGAAGCGGCCGTCGGCGCTTTACTATTTCGAGCCAAAATAAGTGTCCCTTTCCTACCCCAAGCGCTCGAAACTAACAGGTTACGGACAAGTATTCATCTTCTAAATTCATCCTCACAACGTGCAGCCATAATAAAATCGTTGTAGTGCAAGCCTCTAACAACATGCGTCCACCAGCTTACTTGCACAGACCCCCACTCCATAACAATGCGCGGATGGTGGTCTTCAGCCTCGGCGAGCGCTGCAACTTGATTCGTGAACGCGAGAGCTTGGGTGAAATCGTCAAACCGGTATAGACGACGTAACATAGGCACCTCTGACTCGGTGCCAATCTCCCAATCCGGTAGACTTTCTAACAAGTCAATACTTTTCCGAGAATCCACGCGGGGACTCCCGGGACGGCAAGCCGTACACTTTTCTGCGGCTAGTTTGATCGCGGTACCCTGATATTTTGGACCATTACACGAACGCCCTCGGGTGGTTTTTTCGTCACGGCACTAACGATTAGCGAAACCGTAAAATTGAGAATCATTCCCACGGCGCCTATCCCTTCCGGAGAAATCCCAAACAGCCAATTAGCCGCGATATTCTCGGCCAACGGCTCGATAAATATACCCTTGAAATAAACAATGTATCCCATCGTAAACAAGAGCCCAGTCAGCATCCCTGCGATCGCTCCTTCTCGATTCACCCGCATACTGAATATCCCGAGAAGAATTGCCGGAAACAGCGAAGCCGCTGCTAGACCGAACGCAAGCGCCACGACCTGGGCCACAAATCCCGGCGGGTTGTAACCCAAATACCCCGCCAAAAGAATCGCAACACCCGCACTAATGCGCCCCACACGCAATTCGGCACGATCCGAAAGGCTCCGTGCAAACACACTCTTCGCAAGGTCGTGGGATACCGCAGCGGAAATGACCAATAACAACCCGGCCGCCGTCGATAGCGCGGCAGCGATTCCCCCTGCGGCCACGAACGCGATCACCCAATCTGGTAACCCTGCTATCTCTGGATTGGCTAGAACGATGATGTCCCGGTCAACGGTTAACTCATTACCTTTCCAACCCATCGCTTTTGCGCGAGGTGCAAAATCGGGATTCGTATCGTTGTAATACTGGACTTTACCGTCGCCGTTGAGATCGTTGACCTTCAACAACCCCGTACCCTCCCACGTTCGAAACCACTCCGGGCGCTCGGCATACACCATGTTTGCGTTTTC
>CAJWCW010000039.1 GCA_913030615.1 uncultured Gammaproteobacteria bacterium
GCACTACTCTCGTACGTCTTCTCTGCGTTAGCGGTCATGTGGGCCGTCCATAAAATGTTGCCCGTGTCAGCATCGAGCGCCCGCACGCCGCCGTGACTTTTGCAACACTCGTAGTCGGGATTTTGCGCCAGCGCGACACCGAAGGCTGAGATAGGCACGAATAAGCGGTTACCGTGCTGGACGGTTCCTCCCGTGAGCATGGAAGCATCGAAGAGACCGACCTGGCTCCTCCAAAGGAGGTCTCCTCTGTTGGCGTCGATGGCGAGGACGCCGCGTCGTTGGTCGCCAATAAAAAGAGCGGGGCTCGAGTTCACGGTTCCAAGGGTCAGAGACGTTCGCAATGGATTTTCCGAGCGGTAGTGCCAACGTTCGCAACCGGATGCCCGATCCAACGCGTAAACGTGACCGCTAGTCGATGCGACAAATACGGTGTTATCGGTGATTATCGGTTGGGACCTGGCGGTCGACGTTTCGGGCAAACCAAACGACCAGGCAAGCTCAAGCCTATGGATGCTCTCGGTGTTGATTGACGTATGGATTTGGTGGCGAGTGTTCTGGGCGTTGAACCCCCAACTCGTCATGGTTGCGTCAAATGAAATCGGATTGTTGGAACATGCAGTGCTCGAACCACTAACGGTTGTGGCGTCTGGTCGGTTCCCCACGAGGAATCTCAACAAGGATTCCAGTTGCGAATCGGAAAGGCTGCTCGCATGCCCTTTCATTTTTCCTTCGAGAAGCGTGAAGCGAATTTCGACGCTACTCATTGCCTGAATAGACTCCAATGTCGGACCCGCGTTTCTATCTGTGCCGGCATGGCAGACGGCGCAGCGCGTCTGGTAGATATCGGCACCTTGCTCATTCGCTAAACTCGGGTAGGTGGCCCAAAACGCGGCGATTATCCATACGGCTGCCGCGACGTGCCGGATCATGGTTGAACCGGCTGATTGGAGCGCTCGATAGCCTCTTCGAGCTCGCGCGCCGTATTGACGTTGAAAAACGAAGACCCGAGCTCCGAAAGATCGGTCGATTGAATGGACGCAATGTCCAACCAACGTTTCACGGCACGACCGCCTTGTACGTAGAATGCGACGAGTTCATTTCGACGTTCCCGGTTGATGAGAAGGCACAAGTTTTGGCGCTCATTGTCGGCAAACGGTACCGCGACGCCTTGTCGTTCGGCATCGAGACTCAGCCGGGTCACCAGGTCGCGTGTGAGGAATGGGATATCGCCTGGACACGTTAGTGCCCACTCCGTGTTAACGGCTTTGAAAGCAGACTGGAGACCGCCGAGCGGGCCCTCGTCGGGCGACTCATCGACGACAATGCGTACTTTGTAGGCTTCATAACGGGCAACGTTGCGCGAACAGGAGATGACGATTTCGCCGGTCTGAGGTTTAAGACGCGTCAGCAAATGGTCGATGATTTTGTCACTACCGAGTGAGAGCAGGGGCTTGTCTTGACCGCCGAGTCGTGCACCTTTGCCCCCACATAAGAGCAGCGCGGTGATATCTGCGGCATTAATCAAGCTTCGATTGCTCCACCCGAGTACACGTTGAACCGGTCGGCTTTTAAGAAACCGACCAACGTCATATCGTGAGATGAGGCCAGCTCGATGGCTAAGCTCGATGGCGGCCCGATCGATGCGATGAGGGGAATGCCGGCGACTGCGGCTTTTTGCACCAATTCGAAACTGGCTCGCCCTGACAGCAGTAACCCACGTTCGCGCAACGTATCAATCCCGGAATCGAGGTACGAACCGACGAGTTTATCGAGTGCATTGTGGCGCCCCACGTCTTCTCTGATACGTTCGATCTGGCCGGTCGGATCAAATGATGCTGAGGCATGTAATCCGCCTGTTCGGACAAACTCGGTTTGACGGGTCAGGAGTTGTTCGGGGAGAGCCTTCAGCTGACGGCCATTGACAGCAAAACCTTTTGATTTGTAATCCGGCACGATGGCCTTGACTGCGTCCAATGACGTTTTACCGCAGATGCCGCAGCTTGAACTCGTAAATGTATGGCGGAGTAGCGCGTCGGGATCAAATTGCGCCGTTTCTGATAACTCGATGCGAACCACGTTGTGGATACCTTTATCGGGTGAAGGTGGTCCGCAGTGTTCAACTCCAAGGACATCCGATGTGGCGTGAACAATGCCCTCTCCAAAGAGAAACCCTTGCGTTAGCTCAAGGTCATTCCCCGGGGTGCGCATGGTGATTGAAATGCTTTGTTCGAGCCTAGCGTCCACGGGTCCGTACGCAAGTCGGATTTCCAGCGGCTCCTCGACGCTCACGAAATCCTCAATATTTGTCGTCTCATGGTTGACAAGTTCGACGGGCACCCGAGTACTCGCTACCGGCAAATGTGTGGTCTCAAGCGTAGTCATCGACCACCGGCGGGGAGTAAAACGGATTGTGCTCGCTCCCTCTCATCAAATTGCTTCTGCCAATCCGAACGATGGTTCGCGGGCCGAATCTCGACTGCCGTTACTTTATATTCTGGGCAGTTGGTGGCCCAGTCTGAGAGATCTGTCGTTATAACGTTGGTTCCAGTGGATGGGTGGTGAAACGTTGTATAGACGACGCCCGGAACGACGCGGTCGGTGATCTCCGCGCGTAACGTGATTTCACCCATACGGCTCGTGATCGATACCCATTCGCCGTGACGAACGCCCCGCATTTCGGCATCGGTTGGATGGATCTCAAGCGTGTCCTCTTCGAGCCATTTCGAATTTTTCGTCCGGCGTGTCTGCGCGCCAACGTTGTATTGGTGAAGCTTACGACCGGTCGTCAATAACAGTGGGAATTTCCGGTTGGCTGCTTCTTCGGTTGGTTGGTATTCGGTCAGTACAAAGCAGCCTTTACCACGTACAAACTCATCCACGTGCATTACCGGGGTGCCTAGTGGCGCTTCGGAATTGCAAGGCCACTGCACGCTGTTGACCTCGTCCAAATACGTGAACGAGACGCCCGAAAAACTGGGCGTGAGCGCCGCGATTTCGTCCATGATTTCGGCGGCAGATGTATAGTTCATTGGATACCCGAGAGCGTTCGATAGCGCGGCGGTAACGCGCCACTCCTCCATTCCGGTTTTGGGGCTCGCCACTGGGCGAACTCGATTGATGCGGCGCTCAGCATTGATGAACGTTCCATCTTTCTCGAGAAATGAAGTTCCTGGCAAAAAGACGTGGGCAAACTTTGCCGTCTCATTGAGGAAAAGATCCTGAACGATCACGCATTCCATGGTATTGAGCGCTTGTTCGACATGTTGGGTATTGGGATCCGATTGTGCGATGTCTTCCCCCTGCACGTACAAGCCCATGAAGCGGCCAGCGCAGGCTTCGTCGAGCATGTTGGGGATGCGAAAACCAGGCTCTGGGTTGAGCTCGACGTCCCAATGTTTACGGAAAAGTTCTCGTGTTTCGGGATCGCCGACGGGCCGGTATCCGGATAATTCGTGGGGAAACGACCCCATATCGCAGGAACCTTGGACGTTGTTTTGGCCGCGTAGCGGGTTTACACCGACCCCTGAGCGGCCGATGTTGCCGGTTGCCATCGCAAGATTTGCCATGGCCATCACCATCGTTGAACCCTGACTGTGTTCGGTCACACCGAGGCCATAATAGATTGCTGCATTATCGGCGTTTGCGTAAAGGCGAGCCGCGGCACGAATGTCTTCGGCTAGCACGCCGGCGATGACGGCGACTTGTTCCGGCGAGTTTTCTGGCTGGCGTACGAAATCTTCCCATTCCGCGAATGTTTGGAGGTCACATCGTTCGCGCACAAAATTGTGGTCGATCAGATCTTCGGTGACCACGACGTGCGCGAAGGCGTTCATGATCGGCACGTTGGTCCCGGGTTGTAACGGAAGATGAAAGTTTGCCTCGACATGAGGCGAACGAACCAACCCAATTTTCCTTGGATCGACGACCACGAGATGCGCGCCTTCACGCAGCCGACGCTTCATCTGGGAAGCGAAGACAGGATGGCCCTCGGTTGGGTTTGCCCCGATCACGACGAGAACATCAGCGTCAGCAACCGAATCAAAGTTCTGTGTTCCAGCTGAAGTCCCGAACGTTTGTTTTAAGCCGTAGCCCGTTGGCGAGTGGCACACACGCGCGCAGGTATCGACGTTGTTGTTGCCGAACGCGGTGCGGACCATCTTTTGGACGAGCCAAACTTCTTCATTCGTGCAGCGCGACGATGTGATGCCGCCGATCGAATCGGCTCCGTAGTGTTTCTGAACCGCTTGCAATCTCTTGGCCGCGAAGTCGATGGCCGTGTCCCAGGAAACTTCCTCCCAGGGGTCATCGGTCGTTTGCCGAATCATCGGCGTGGTAATTCGGTCCTGGTGTTGTGCGTAACCCCAAGCGAATCGACCTTTAACGCAGGAATGACCGTGATTCGCCATGCCGTCTTTGTAGGGAACCATGCGGACAACCTGGTCGCCCTTGAGTTCCGCTTTAAAGGAGCAGCCAACGCCGCAATACGCACAGGTGGTAAGAACCGACCGATCGGGTACGCCGTGATCAATGACAGATTTCTCCATTAAGGTCGCGGTGGGGCAGGCCTGGACGCAGGCGCCGCAGGACACGCATTCCGAGTCGAAAAATTGTTCGGAGCTGGTTTTGATGTTGGATTGAAATCCACGGCCGTCCACGGTTAGTGCGTAGGTTCCCTGGACCTCCTCGCATGCGCGTACGCATCTCGAGCAGACGATGCATTTGGATCCGTCGAAGGCGAAGTATGGGTTGGACTCGTCTTTTTCAGTTACCAAGTGGTTGTCGCCTTCGGCGTACCGAACTTCTCGTAATCCAACGGCTCCAGCCATGTCTTGAAGTTCGCAATCGCCGTTTGCGGCACACGTAAGACAGTCGAGGGGATGATCCGATATGTAGAGTTCCATGACGCCGCGCCGCAGCCGGGCCAATTCTTCGGTTTGCGTTCGAACCGACATGCCTTCAGCAACGGGCTCGGTACAAGATGCGCTAAGACCTTTACGACCTTCGATTTCCACCATACAAAGTCTGCAGGAACCAAACGCGTCAAGACTGTCGGTTGAGCAAAGTTTGGGGACCATAATGCCGGCTTGTCGAGCGGCTCGCATGATGGACGTGCCGTCAGGGACCATTAACGGTGTGCCGTCGATCGTTAACGACACCGCGGCGTTCTGGGCGCCTCGCGGGGCCGGTGTGCCTAGGTCGTTTTCCAGTCTCCTCATGCCCTTGTCCCTTGACGAAAGTCTTCCGGAAATCGTTCCATCGCGCTGCGCACAGGGATGGGCGTCATGCCGCCCATTTGGCAAAGGCTGGTTCGATCCATGACCTCGCATAGATCGTCAATGATATTGAATTCTTGATCGCTTGCGCGACCGCTAATGATGTCTTCCATGGTCTCCTTGCCACGAACCGATCCGATGCGACACGGCGTACATTTCCCGCAGGACTCCAGCTCACAAAACTCGAATGCGTAGCGCGCTTGTTCGGCAAGGTCCGCGGTGTCGTCGAAGATCACCAAACCGCCGTGACCAATGCCTGCGCCGATATCTGCCATGGCTTCATAGGTGAGCGGGGTGTCGAGTTCGCCTCGGGAAAGGTAGGCGCCTAAAGGGCCGCCAATTTGAAGCGTTTTGAATGGTCGTCCAGACAGTGTTCCTTGGCCATAGCCTTCGACCAAATCACGAAGCGTTATTCCGAACGGTACTTCGATAAGACCGCCGTGTTTGATGTTGCCGGCAAGCTGAAAACTCATGGTGCCGGACGAAGGGGCAACGCCTAGGTCTCGATATACCTCACCACCGAGACGAAGGATGGCGGGAACCGATGCAAAGCTAATGACGTTATGAACTAGCGTCGGCATTGAAAGTAGGCCGCTGATCGCGGGCACAGGCGGTTTGACCCGTATTTGACCACGACGACCCTCGAGGCTTTCGAGCAGCGAGGTTTCCTCACCACAAATATATGCCCCAGCACCGACGAATAATTCCAGATCGAAGTCGAAATCGGAACCGAGTACGTTGGGTCCAATGAGATGGTGTTCGTATGCGATCTCAAGCGCTTGCTTAAATATGGTTTCGGCGATGGGGTATTCGGATCGGAGATAGACTACGCCATGGTGAGCACCTGTTGCGTATCCAGCGATCACCATCCCTTCAATTAAGCGAAACGGATCGCCTTCGAGTAGTAATCGATCTGCAAAGGTCCCGGAGTCGCCTTCGTCGGCATTGCAGACTAAGTATTTCCTTGGAGCATCGGTCTGCCTGACTGTTCGCCACTTGATGTGGGCTGGAAAGCCTGCACCGCCGCGACCCCGAAGCCCTGATGTTTCAATTATCTCGATGAGGTCGTCGGGCGGCATCGTAAGAGCTTGAAGTACGTCGGCGAGATCAGGAATACGGAGCGGTGAGTCACGACCGATTCGGTCAAATACAAGTCGAGTCTGCGTTTGCAGAAAATCGTGACTACCGATGGGGCCACGACAAAGTGGATGTTCGATCAACGGGCGGTGGAGAAATCCATTGGCAATGAGGTCAGCGACCGTTGTGGGTGATACAGGGCCATAGGCGATACGCTCGCTACCATTCTCGACTTCAACCAGAGGTTCGAGCCATGCGAGACCGTGCGAACCGTTTCGAATAACGACGGCGCCTGCCTTTGTTAATTGTTCCGCAACGGCGTTCGCGTCCATCGCGACGGCGACTGAATCGAGAGGTACGTATACGGTAGTCATCCAGGTACCTGCAACTTTTCGGCGCTCGCTTTGGCAATCAGCCGATCATTGACTTGGACGGCGGGACCAGAGGCGCACAAGCCGAGGCAGTACACGGCTTCGAGCTCTATATCGCTCCTCGGAATCCCTAATTTCGTTCCAAAGATTGTTTCTAATTCTTCGGTTAACACGCGGCTTCCGACGGCCTGACAGGCTTCTGCTTGGCAAATCCGGATGGTCGTTCGTGCTGGTGGATGGGTTTTGAAGTCCTCGTAGAAACTGACGATGCCTCGGACCTCGGCGACGCTAATGTTGAAGACGTCTGCGACGATTGGCAGATGTTCAGGGTGGATATATCCGTAAGCGCGCATCAACTGATGGAGAGCGTGGATGGTCCCGCCAAGCTTGTGTTGATGGGGAGCTATCTGCGTTCGAATATCGTCTTCGGTCATCGAAATAAGATTTTTTTCGGCCAGCGACTATAACAAAATCAATTGGTTAGCGTTATTTAACGATATGGAGCTAACATTTTTTTGAAGCGGGACGTTGATCTAAGGGTCGATCCTATTTGGATTCGACGCCACGTATGCAGTCAAGGTTTGATCACGGTAGTCTAACGAAACGTGTCGTGTGGGGGTTTTATGGAATTTGGAGCGCAGGTTGGATGTTATCGGAACACCTGGGACAGTATTCGTAGGGTGATCGAGCTTCTAGAGGCTGGACCGTGGAGCAGCGTTTGGTTTGCCGACCACTACCTGCCCCCACCTGGTCGTCGAGAAGAAGAACACCTGACTGCACACGAGGCTTTTACCTTAATCGCGGCTGTCGCGGGGTTTACCGAGCGGTTGCGGTTGGGGCATTTGGTATTGGGTAACACCTATCGTAATCCGGCGCTGGTTGCAAAAATGGCGACAACACTCGACCAAATTTCTCACGGACGGTTCACGCTGGGTATCGGTGCGTCTTGGTTTAAGCGTGAGCATGAGGCCTACGGTTGGGATTTTCCCTCGATGCGCGAGCGACAAGATCGTTTCGAAGAAGCGGTTGAGCTTATTCGTGCGCTCTTCACGCAGGAAGGTCCGGTCTCGTTCAATGGACGCTACTACCACTTGGACGAAGCGCCAATGGCACCGGGTTGTTTTCAAGAACCCCACATCCCGATATTAGTTGGTGGCACCGGTGAGCGACGAACGCTGAGAACGCTGGCCCAAAGTGGCGACATCATGAATCTTGATGGCTGGGCGGGGGGTCCGATGTCGGCCGAGTACTTTCGTCACAAAGTGGGGGTAGTGGAGAAGCACTGCGAAGCCGTCGGTCGAGATCCTGCTGATATCCGCTACACGGTGTTGATGCCGACCATGGTCACCGACGACAGCAGGGCCGTTGACGAATTCATGGCCAACAGGCACTTGGGCGAAGGGTCTGCCGCGGGTCCAAAAAATTACGTGATCGACCGCATCGGTGAAATCGTTGATGCGGGAGCGTCTGAAATAATGGTTGGCGGAGTTATGACCGATGACCTTGATCAGTATCAGCTCATTGCCGAGGAAATTATTCCCGTTTTTGGTTGAGCTCCATGGGTCGCCCGCGCGGTTCTGGAACCCAACGTACCAGTATCACGAGGCCGACCAGTTGCAAAACGATGGTGATGACGAATAACGCGGGGTAAGAGAGTGTCCAGACGATGAGTCCGCCGAGTAGCGGTCCAATCGCTCCCACGAAATTTACGGTGCTGCCGGAGGCTGCGAGTCGTATAGGGATATCCTTGGTATCGCCAAATTCCAGCACCATGTTTTGTCCTGATTGGTTAAATCCGCCGGAGGGAACGCCCATGATGATGAAGAACACGATGATTCCTGATAACGATTCCACGAATAGCAATTGCACGTGCGAAAGCGTCCATATCGCTAACGTCGCGATCATGACGACACGGTAGCCACGCCTGTCTGCAAGGAGTCCCCAGAACAAGTTGGATGTGCTGGACGTGATCATCCATACGGTAGTGAGAAGTCCGAGCACGGTTCCGGTTAATTCCATCCGCGTGCCGGCGTAGAGGATGTAAAAAGGCAGTGCCATGCGACCGCAGGAGCCGAGCGCACGGGCGACAAAGAACTTAGCGAATTCGGGATTATCTCGGAGTAGTCCCGGAATCGCCCTTAATGCTTCACCGGTGGATTCTCTCGGACGCACAGCCCTCGTATCGGTTTCGCGCGTGAGTGCGAGCGCACCGAGGCCGAGAGCCGCTATTCCGAAAGCGATGAGGAACGCGGTGCTGTAACCGTTGCCTAATAGATTGTTTTCGATAACGTACGCGCCCGCGAGATAGGACACGCCGGCCGATGTGAATCCTGCTAGAAAGTTCCTCGCGCCACTGACAAATCCACGTCGATGCACCGGGATGACTTTTGCTCGAAGAGTGTTCATGGTGACTTGCGCCATCCCTTGGAAGAACCCCATTAAGGTCAAGAAAACGATGATGGCTGGAAGTAGCGCGCGCTGGCCGAGGAAGAATCCGGCCAGTGCAAGCCCGAGGATTTGAATGCGCATCATTGCCGCTGTAACGAGCGTGGTACTTAGCACACGTTGCCGGTGGCCGACGGCGCTAGCGCCGATGATAGGTGACACCACGGTGCCTGCGGCTTGCAAGGCCCGAGTCAGGCCGACGACGAATTCTGAGCCGGATAACGCAAACAAATAGGCGGGCATAAAGGTCGGTGCGGAGACCAGACGCATCCCGGTCTGTCCGAACATCCCATGACCGAGCTGTGCGACGATATTACGACGCAGGTGCGGCGGGTCCTCCGGATTGTTCAGAGTTGGTAAATCCGTGTGGCGGTTCCGCTGAAGAGATCATTTTTTTCGGTTTCCGAGAACGCGGCTGTGATTTTCTTGAGGCCATTCCAAAGCACGTGATACGAAATTGAAAATCGATCAACGGGAAAGTTACTTTCCAACATGCATCGGTCGGCACCGAAGCTCTCGATGGCGTGGAGGTAGTAGGAAGCGTGCGCAAGCTGCAATTCGTCGGACGTTGCAGGCGTTCGACGAGTATGCCAGCCGAATCCGTTGTCTGGCATTGCGATACCGCCCAATTTGGCGACCACGTTAGGACATTGTGCGAGTTCCGCGAAATCGACTTTCCATTGTTCGAAAATCTCCTTACGTCGACCAGCAAAACGTCCCACCCCAACGGGGGTGCTGAAGTGATCAATGACCATGATGGTGTCCGGGCAGGAGCGAGCGAGTTCCGTCAACTCCGATAATTGGTAGTGGTACTGCCAGGTATCGTAGGTGAGGCCAAGTCGACCCAGAGTCCGTACACCTTTTTGGAATTCTGAGGATTGGTACAAGCCTTCGGGCGCTCGACCGGGAATCATCAGTTCTTCGGGGTCCACGGCACGTGCGCCGGCATGGCGAATGCCCCGAAAAAGCCCGCGGCCTGCCTCGGTATGGGCGAGCAGCACTTCTTCGACCGCCTCACCTAGGGTTAAGTCGGCGTGGCCGACAATGCCTGCGATGGTTGCGCCGGCTCCGGACGCGCTCTCTTCGGCGACGTCGGCTACGAAGAGGGTTTCGCCTAGCGGACGCATGCGCTCCGGGCCATCGGTTCGATAGCCCGAGTGACATTCAACAAATACCGTTTTCTGGACGTTGTGACCCGATCCAGTATCGCGCCACAACTCATCGAGCATGTAGGTTGAGCCTGGTCGCTGCCAGAGGTGGT
This sequence comes from uncultured Gammaproteobacteria bacterium, assembly GCA_913030615.1. GTDB lineage: Bacteria > Pseudomonadota > Gammaproteobacteria > Pseudomonadales > Azotimanducaceae > UBA11889. Next base: position 10,428 of record CAJWCW010000039.1, read on the forward strand.
GGTGTGGATCGACAATGGGACGGGCAGGGTCGACGATGTCTTCTCGTACGAGCGCGAGCCAGTCTTCGGATCCAGGATTTGGTTCAGTCACCTATGCTCCTTGTTTGCGTAGGGCCATTCATCTCGCAATCCTGCAACCCGCAGGTCAAACACACGGGCGTTCCAAGCTCGATGGGGCTCAACTGACGAGATCGCTGGTGGCGTCGCGGTATCGTTTAATTGCGTCAATATGTTGTTGAGCACCGACGAGCCCTACGTTCATGGTGACCACCGCTGAGTGCGTGACGCCGAGGTCACGGAGGTTTTTCAACTGGTCTCGCGCGTGTTCTTTGTCGTCGGCTAACGGAGCCATGCATTCGATGCCGATCGTTGTCGGGTCTCGACCCGCCGATTCGGCCGATCGATGGACTTCTTTCAGCTGCTCACCCAGGTTGGGATTGAAGAACGGGAACCATCCATCGGCGACTCGGCCGACGCGATCAATCACTTGAGGCGCCATGCCTCCGAGCCATACGGGTATCTGTCGCGCTCCAGGCAACGGGTTGATCCCAGCGTCTTCGATCCGATGCCATTCGCCATTAAACGTAATCGTTTCGTCGGCCCAGAGTTTTCTGAGTATGTCTATCTGTTCTTCGGAACGACGTCCCCGGTTGGAGAAATCTTCATTGAGCGCTTCGTATTCGACGGCGTTCCAGCCGGTGCCAATACCGAGACGCAGCCGGCCGCGGGATATGACGTCAACGCACGCGGCTTGTTTTGCAACCAATGCCGTCTGGCGTTGCGGCAAAATGATGACGGCAGTGACGAGCTCGAGTGTCTCGGTGATTCCGGCAAGATAACCGAAAAGGACGAAAGGCTCGTGAAACATACTTTTTGACGTGTAAGGTCCTTGCCAATCAGGGCGACTGGCGGTATTTGCACCAAGCACATGATCGTAAGCGATCAGGTGGTCGTATCCGAGTTCTTCTGCCGTAGTGGCGAATCGCGCCACGTCATCCGGATTGGACCCGATTTCGGTTTGCGGAAAGACGACGCCTAGTTTCATGTTTGTGCTCCTCGAAATGCGGACCCCATGAGGTCTTCGAAATTTGCCCGAAAAAAACGGTCGCGATCAGATTCCACTAGTTCGAGCGTTGCCTTATCAAACCTACCTAACGGATTTCGACCGCCCTCGAGATGAGGGTAATCGGTGGAAAACATGCATATGTCCGGGGACGTTTGGGAGATGATCCATCCAGTCGGTTCGGTTGGGTAGGGGGTAATTCGCACTTGGCGCGTGACGAATTCGCTCGGCCTGAGGGAAAGCTTTTTCAGCCGGTCTTCGTGTCTAGCGAATGCTTCAAATGCCGAGTCGAGTTGCCGCATAAATCCCGGAAGCCACACTGCACCAAGTTCGATGACGCCAAATTTTAAGGTAGGAAATCGATCCAAAACGCCATCGAGAATCAGCAAGGATAAAGCTTGAATAGGGCCTTGAGAAATCGCCATGTACGAAATCGAACGAAAGTTCTCTTCACCGCCGTGAAAGTCTGCAACCGGTGGAAGGCCATTGTTTGCGTGCGCGACCGGTAGGACTCGATCGGCCGCGCCGACATGGAATAGGATTGGTACATCCGCTTCTTCGGCGCGCGACCACAGGGCGTCAAGTGCGATGTGACTGGTCGCATGGTTTTTTGGACAGGCCCAAGGAATCAATAACGCTTTGGCACCGAGAGATAATGCGTTTTCTGTTGCATGCGAGGTTTGTTCAAGGTCGGCGAGTGGAACGTAACCGACCGGGAAAAGCCTCGGGTCATTAGCACAAAAATCCGTTTGCGCGCGATTCGTGGCGTCGGCTACTTGGTAAAGCAGATCGATATCGTCGCCGTGTTCAAGTTGTTCGAGCCAGACGTTGGGGCTGGTTGGAAAAACTAATTGGGACGCGACTCCTATGTGGTCGACCGCCTCGGAGCGGTCGTCTCGATCGAAGGAACCAAGGGCCTGATAATTCTTTCGAGACATGATCTCTGCTTCGTTCCGTGATCGATACTCGGGGCTTTTATGAATCGTAGGTAATTCTTGTAGATCGATGCCGTACTTGAAGCGGTGATTAAAAGCTTTTTTGACTTTGTCGGTTCCGAATTCACTGAACCAGTCCGGTAGTTCCATTGCATGCGAGTCGGCGTCATGCACAACGCGATCCGTGATGTACGGCATTGATCTTGCCTCTCTTATTTTTTCCACACTACAGTGAACGTGGCGTGTTGCAAGTAGGCAGGTGGTTAAGGCCCTATGCAGCTCTGCTTGGTAGTACGATGCGGTAGGTGGCTGGTGTCACGAAAGGGAGGAAGAGGCGTGAGCGACGAGTCAACGCCGACCGAGGCCGGTGGCGACGATAGACCGCAAGAGATTGGCGGCCTATACGCGCATTACGTCCTCGTGGTGTTGGTTATCGTCTACGTCTTCAATTTTATTGATCGGCAGATCCTGTCGATATTGGCTGAGAGCATTAAGGCGGATCTTGGCGTCAGCGACGCTCAGATCGGTTTTTTGTATGGGACCGTGTTTGCCGTCTTTTATGCCGTCTTCGGAATTCCGTTGGCACGTTTTGCCGATGTTTGGGTGCGTCGTAGTCTCATTTCGGCGGGCCTTTTTTTCTGGAGCGCAATGACGGCGCTGTCAGGAACCGCCCGCTCATTTTCTGTTCTCGCGCTCTACCGTATTGGGGTTGGCATCGGGGAAGCGAGTGCTTCACCCGCAGCGTATTCAATGCTTTCGGATTACTACTCGCCGAAACGACGGGCGACCGTCATCGCCATCTACTCGTCGGGCGTATATATCGGCGCCGGCATCGGCCTCGTCTTAGGCGGTTGGATACTTGATCAGTGGACTGCAATGTTCCCAGTGAACCCCCCGTTGGGTCTGAAGGGTTGGCACGTCGCCTTTATGGCTGTCGGTCTGCCTGGTTTGCTGGTAGCGGCGTGGGTACGCACGTTGCGGGAACCCATCCGTGGTTTAAGTGAAGGTCTCGTGACGAAACCACATCCAGCGCCATACAAGGTACTTGGAACGGAGATGGCGGCTGTCATTCCGCCGTTCAACATCGTGGCGATCGTTCGGACCGGTGCGTCGTTGCGATTCAACCTGCTTGCCCTTGCGGGCATTGCCGTTGTTTCCGCGTTGTTGATCACCCTCACGGGTTCTGTCGCGCAATGGGTGGCCACGGGCATCGGCGTGTACGTGACGGTTTCGTGGGCACAGTCGCTCAAATCCCGAGATCCAGCGACTTTTGGCATGATCTTTGGATCGAAGGCCATGATCTACACCATGATTGCTTTCCCCACGATCGCCTTTGTCGCATACGGGGTCGGTTTTTGGACGGCGCCATTTCTGATGCGTGCACACGGCGCGACGGCCACAGAGGTGGGTATCTGGCTCGGTCTTGGCGGCGCTGCGGGCGGTTTCTTGGGAGTCACGATTGGTGGTATCGCCGCCGATTGGCTCAAGACTAAGTATCCGAGCGGTCGGCTCGTGCTTGGATATGTCGCGATTGCTGGGATGGTGCCGACGATCCTGGCGTTGATCTATACGGAGAGCTTATACGTTGCATTTTGGATTAATTTTTTGTCTACGCTCGTGGGCGCATGTTGGCCGGGTGTTCCGCCAAGTACGGCCAATGATTTGGTTATGCCACGAATGCGGGCGGTGGCGGGGGCGTATTACATCCTAGTGAATACGTTTATTGGGCTGGCACTGGGCCCATACGTGATCGGCCAAATTAGCGACGTCTTTGTGGCGAACGGCTCCGGATCGGCCGAGGCATTACGTAATGCCATGGCCTGTTCGATGTTGATTTTTGTGGTCAGTATTTTCTGTCTGATTATGGCCCAACGTCATTTACCAAAGGACGAATCCAGTCGGCTCGATCGTGCCCGAGCCATGGGCGAGGCCCTCGACGGATCGGGTTCGACGTAGCGGGTTAACCAAGATGTTGCGATTCGGCAAAAGCTTTTGAGTAAGAGGGTTTTACCCGTCGTAACCGTTCGGACCAGTCGTGCCACATATCTTTGCGTGGTGCGTGCATTCTGGAGTGGTCAAGATCGTTGCGGGTAAAGTCGTAAAGAACGGCTTGCCGAATCTTGTCGGAGTAGTTGTGTCCTGCCATATGGGCGGTTCGATGATGCCAAAGCACGACATCGCCTTCGGAGCCCCAACAGTCAACGGCTCGCGTGTCGTCGTTAATCTTTTTGATTTCCGCTAAGTACTCTGGGGTGTGCAGTATCCCCTTGTAGCTTGGTAAGTGAGGGTAGTAAGGGATTCGAGGTTGGTCGTAGCTCATTTGGAAGGTTGAGTAGAGACGACGATGCGAACCGGGCCATACTCTGAAGCCGCCTCCGTCGCGGGGTACCGCGTCAATAAGACCCACCATACCAAGATTGAATGGATGTCCATCGGTATGGCAACGGTCTAATTCGCGCGGCCTGTCACCGTAGGGAAGCGTGGCGTAGATTCCGCGAGCGCCCTGGTTATCGGCCGGGTCAACGGGGCCGTCCGGCCATGCCGCTCCGTGTGTACCCATTGGCCTCCCACCTACTTGAGGCGGGTACAGCGTGTTGTCGCCTAACAACTGGGTTGCGATGGCTTGGAGCGTTGGTGAAAACACCAGATCGATTAGTAGCGGTTCAGTGCCAGCCGAGCGTAATTGCCATCGGTACCCCTGGCGAAGGTCGCGATGATCCGTTGTGCCGTCGTGCTCATCAAAGGGGCCGATATGGGTGGTTGGATCGTTCCTTTTTATTTTGCTCGTCGCAGGCAACGAGTCCCATAGCCGATCCCGAGCCTTCCCGCACAATTGCGAGTCCATGACGCCGGCCACAATGAGATAACCGTTGTCCTTGAAGAACCCGAGTTGCTCGGTGGTTAGCTGCATGGTTTCGCGATCGAGATTATGCGCTGCTGAGGGTGGGTAATAAAATGAGGCACGCTTTTCACATTTTAGTCCTCGCCGACCATTGAGTTGATCGCACGCCGCAATGGACTATCGCTGGCCGGCGTGTCGCGACGTCTCCCGATTGTCAGGCCGCCGTCCACGACCAATGAGTGTCCTGTAATAAAGCTCGATTCGTCGCTCGCCAAAAACAACGCTGCGTCGGCGATGTCGTTGGGTTCTCCGGCACGTGGAATGGGTTGGATGCCGCTAAATACGGGGCGAAGAACCTCTTCTAGCGACTCGTTGGATCCGCTTTTAGCACTGCGGTCGCCGAGAAAAATAGGAGTCATAATGCCGCCAGGACAAATGGCGTTGACGCGTACGAAGTCTTTTGCCAGTTCCACGGCGACCGATTGAGTGAGCCCAATGACGGCCGCCTTTAGCGCACTGTAGACGTGAGGCCCCATGCTGCCTCGCATACCCGCTACGCTGGCCGTTGAAATGATGCTGCCTTCTTGTTGCTCGCGCATGATAGGGGCCGCGTGCTTCATTCCAAGGATGGGACCTGTCAACAACCCCGCCACCGTTCGTTCGTATGCGGTACCCATATCGGTCTCGTGTATTTCGCCACTCACACCGCCGAAGCCGGCGTTATTGAATAGACAATCGAGTCGGCCGTATCGAGATGAAGCGACGTCGATCATAGCGATCACATCGGCTTCGCGACCGACGTCGGTCGCGATGAATGTAGCGTTGTTGCCGAGCGACTCGGCGAGCTCATTGCCTTTGTCAACCTGTAAGTCGGCAATGATCACATGAGCGCCTTCTTCGACGAATCGTTTCGTTGTGGCGGCGCCCATCCCGCTAGCGCCGCCGGTAATGATCGCGACCTTATTAGTCAGTCTTCCCACCGATGCTCTCCTTCATAATTCAGTCCGGGGTTAGCCGCAAAGCAGCTGTGCCAAGTGGCTGTAGTTTTCGGCAACGATGTCGAAACTAGAAGTTTCTCCCTGGCTTCCCATTTCTTCTAGTTTCGGCACGACGTAGCCCGTCCGTAGTCCCGCACGTTGAGCGGCGAGTAGATCGGGTGGATGGACGGCAATCATCATGGTTTCTTCAGGGGACGCATTGAGCAATCTTGCGGCATATTGGTAGGCCTCTGGTTCCGGCTTGTACGTCCCGAGGAATTCGCATGACAGATAAGCATCCCAGTCGATGCCGGCATGTTTTGAGCTATCGACCACAATGGATAGCGACAGAACCGTCAGAATTGCAACGATGTAGTGGTTGCGGAGTTCGCTGAGCGCGGCTGGTACGTCCTCCCACACATCCATCTTGTGCCACGCCTGATTCAACTCATCGCGGTCATCGATCGAGAGCTCCAGCGCCGGGTATTTTTCTGCCAGTTCGTCGAGAACGTCTCGATGAATTTGATCCGCGTTACGCCAGGAAAGAGCGCCCGAACGCACCTCGCCGAGCGTTTCAAACATCCGTCGTCGCCAGTCGAATGCGAATGCACGATCGTCGACCTCAACGTTTCTGGATTTCGCGATTGTCGCGACGGCCGTTTGCGTTGCCGTTTGCCAGTCGAAGATGCTTCCTCCGACATCAAACACCAGAGCTTTCACTTCACCCTTTATCATTCAAGTGATGCCTTGTTACGTTTTGACTTGGGCCAGTTATCGTATCAGCGTTCGACAATGTCTTTGGCCCATCGGTAGTCTGCTTTACCGCTTGGACTGCGTAGGATGGCTTCTAAAAAGATGAATGCCTTAGGCAGTTTATATCGTGCGATGTGGCGCTCGCACTCCGCTAACAAACTCTCCTCAGTCGCAGCGACGCCTTCTTTTAGCTGCACAATTGCCACCACTTCGTTGCCCCAGCGTTCGGACCTCCTGCCGGTGACGACCGCGTCGAACACCGCCGCATGGTGCTTGACGGCCTGTTCCACTTCCTCGGCAAATATTTTTTCGCCGCCCGAGTTGATAGTGACGGATTCTCTACCGTGCAGCTCCAGCGTGCCGTCGGATAAGAGCCGGACTTTGTCCCCCGGAACGGAGTACTTAATGCCGTTGACCGTTGGAAATGTTTCTCGCGTTTTCGCTTCATCATCCAAGTAGCCCAAGGGGATGTTGCCGCTGCGGGCCCACCAACCTAGTTCTTTGTGACCCGGGGCCAATATTTGTGACAAATCTTCGGCTAATACCGCATTGTTCGGCGTGAGCGTAAAGCGACCGGTTTCTGCACCTGCTTTGGCGTTACTCACATGCGATGCCTGGCCACCAGTTTCTGATGAGCCCGCCGAGTCGATAATGTTCACTTGAGGGATGAGTTCGATCAGTTCTCTTTTGACGTTAGCGGACATAATGGCGCCGCCCGTAATGATGTTTCGAAGTGACGAGACGTTGTGAGGGCTGTTGGCAAGTTCGTCTGCTAAGGGGCGGCCGAAGGCATCACCAACGATCAGCAGGGTGGTGACTTCTTCCCGGGCGATAATTTCGAGAACGTTTTTCGGATCGAATCCGAACACATTGTCTTGAATGACCACGGTCCCACCCGCATTAAGCATTTGTAGCGCGTTCCAATGTCCGGCGCCGTGCATGAAGGGTGGGGCGGGGAGCGACTTCCTACCCATGCTTCGTGCTCGGTCAACGTACTCGTCAAGACTTTCAAGAACATGTCCGTTGGCTCGACGACCGCCCAAGGTCGCGATAAGGACGTCGCTGTGCCGCCACAACACACCTTTCGGCATGCCCGTAGTCCCGCCCGTATAGAGGATGTATAGATCGTCGGGGTCCCATTCCACCTCAGGTCGTCGTTGGTCCGATTCGGACAGAGCCGTTTCATAGTCCAATGCGCCGGGTAGTAGATCGCTCGAGTCGTCGTTGACTTGCACAAGTAGTTCCAAGGATGGAATGCGGTCGCGAATTGCCCCCACACGATCCGCGAGAGAGCTGTGGTACAGAAGCGCACGAGTCTTAGCGTTATTAAGAAGGTAAACCAATTCTTCATCGACGTACCGGTAGTTAATGTTGAATGGAGCGAGGC
>CAJWCW010000040.1 GCA_913030615.1 uncultured Gammaproteobacteria bacterium
CGCGTAATGATGAGATTCTCGATATGGTTGAGCAGCTCATTGGTCCTGACATTGCACTGTGGAATCAAAGTTTTTTTGCCAAGCCGGCACAGGTGGGAACGCGTACGCCGTGGCACCAGGATGGCGAGTATTGGCCGATGCGGCCGCTCGCGACTTGTTCGGTTTGGATTGCGATTGATGATGCAACCACTGAAAATGGGTGTCTTAGATTCTTGCCAGGCACGCACAAGTCGCGAGATCTCGCGCAACACCATTTTAATGACGCAGACGGCTTGTCATTGCCGCTAGAAATTGATGCGTCCGTTGTCGATGAATCGTTGGCCGTTGATATACAGCTGCAAGCGGGCCAGATGTCATTTCACGATGTTTTTTTGATGCACGGATCCGAACCCAATGAATCACCCTATCCGCGTCGAGGGATGACGCTTCGATTCATGCCGACGTCGTCGACATATCGGCGCGATCTGGGTAGCGAGGGAAATGGTTCGATAAAAGATTTACGGACGCTTTATCTGATGCGCGGTCGGGACGTGAGCGGAGAAAATGATTTTCGCGTGCGCTGGTGAGGGCTTAAACAGCAAGGGGTAAGCCTTCTTAGGATGGCTTCAAACCGATCCCCCAGGGAGCGGCCCAGCTAAGACCTTCAAGGGTTGTCGTGCGTGCCCGGTATTCGCAACCAACCCATCCCGAATATCCCATATCGTCTAACACGCCCAAGAGATGTGGAATGTTGACTTCCCCGTACTGTGGCTCGTTACGTCCCGGGACGCTCGAAAATTGGACGTGTCCGAGTATGGGCCAATGGCGCGCGAGTCCCTCGGCTAAATCGCCTTCCATGATTTGAAGGTGATAAAAGTCGAATTGGAGGAGCACGTTTGGCATGGCCACGGCATCGATGATGCGGCGTGCATGGTCACTATCGCTGTGCAGATATCCGGGTACATCACGACTGTTGAGAGGTTCGATCAAAAGCGTGATTCCGAGGTTCGCGGCAATAGGAGCGGCCACGCGAAGATTCTCGATAAACACGTCTTCGCATTGACGCACGGCCGATCCTTCGGGCACCACGCCCGCCATGACATGTATCAGGTTAGCGCCCAGCTCGGACGCGTATTCCAACGATTCAGTAACAACGGTCTTGAATTCGTTTTCCCGCCCGGGAAGGGCGGCGACCCCGCGTTCGCCAGCCTCGGCATTGCCCATCCGCGTATTGATAAGAACGAGCTCAAGTTCGTTATCCGTCAAGATCGTCCTCAGTTCCTCAATAGTATGTCCGTATGGCTGAAGGTACTCGACCGCGTCGAACCCGACTTGACGAGCCGCGGCAAATCGCTCGATAGGCGCCAGTTCAGTGAACATTGTGGTTAGATTTGCGGCAAGTCGTGGCATATCGGTGGCTATTTGTGAGCGAATTATTCGCGAATATATACGACGTTCATCGGCAAGAAACCAGCGGCCTTTGCGGCTAATCACTTGCGAGAGGGCCAGTGGCTCCTTGGCTCGACCGATCTTGCCGAAGTTTCTCGGCGTTAGGAATAACCGATCGAAAGCAGGTTATCGACCGGCTGGTATAGCTCCTCAAGGTAGTCGACGTCGCCTGAACTGAGCTGAATACTTGTTGCTTCGACCAGTTGGTCGAGCTGTTCGATCCGTGAGACTCCGACGATCGGCGCATATATCTCGGCTTTATTGAGCATCCAGGCCAAGGCGATTTGTGCTGGAGTTTTCCCGAGTTTTTGGGCGATTTCGGCGTTCCTTTCGGCGATGGAAAAGTCCATCTCACCACGGTACAGACTCTCGGTGCGGGAACGATCGCGACCTTGAGAACGTGCGGTATTGCCTTGATCGAAGCCACCCTGATAAGAACCCGCAAGTATGCCGCGGGCGAGCGGTGACCACGGCGACACCGCGACCCCCGAGGCAGCACAATACGGATTCATTTCACGCTCCTCCTCGCGGTAAATGAGGTTGTAATGATTCTGCATGGAAATAAACGGTGTCCAACCATGCATCGTAGCCGTCATCTGGAGTTCGACAAATTGCCAGGCAAACATGGACGAAGCACCGAGATACAAAGCCTTCCCGGCCTTCACGACGTCGTGTAATGCTTCCATCGTTTCTTCTACCGGAACTTTTGCGTGCCCAGGCACGCCATGGGGATGTCGGTGGATGACCAGGTGGTCGATGTAATCGAGTCCAAGTCGTCCGAGACTTGCGTCGACACCTTCAATAATGTGTTTCCTAGAGAGGCCACCTTGGTTAGCTCCAGGCCCCATAGGCATGGCTATTTTGGTCGCGATGACAAATTGGTCTCGAGGTAAAAGTTCCTTCAAGAGAGCGCCGACGACTTCTTCGCATGCGCCGACGCCGTACGTATCAGCGCAATCGAAGTAAAATAGGCCGTGGGCAATGGCCGCTTCAAAGATGGGTCGTGCTTCGTCGATTCCCAGGGTCCAGTCGCCTTGATGCCCCTGACCAGGTTGTCCAAAATTCATGGTGCCGAGACACAGTTGGGAGACTCGTAAGCCGCTATTTTTTCCGAGCTGTATGGCTTCAAGCATGGTTTTCTTTCCTTGAGGGGCTTTGCTGTAGGTCCGAAATAGTATCGAATGGGGAAAGCGAGGGTTAGTTAATGGCGCAAGAAGTTGGCGCGCTTTCCGAAGTGCGCATTGTTGACCTGACGGATGAACGTGCAATTTATGGTGCGAAACTACTCGCGGATATGGGCGCGGATATCGTTCGACCGGAATCCCCCGACGGGGATCCGTTGCGAAAGCGAGGGCCGTTTTGCGAGGATGATGCAAACGAGCCTTCTTTGTGGCACGCGTTTTTTGCTTCGAATCGACGCTTTGTTTCGTTAGATCTTCAAACGCAGTCAGGTCTAGATCAATTAACTGGTTTGGTTAGGAATGCGGACATCGTGTTGGTGTCGGAAGGGGCATTTGGTGTTGCCGAAGCGAACCTTGATGACGCGTTGGGCGTAAATCCTGCATTGGTTTGTGTGGAGTGTTCGTCTTTTGGTCGAGAGGGGCCGTGGAAGAGCTACCTGGCCCCAGACATCGTGGCGGGAGCGTTAGGAGGCGCGGTGTCGACAACGGGCGATGTAGACACTCCACCGCTGAAAGCTTTTGGCGACCTCAACTTCATTGTATCCGGGAGCTATGTCGCGATCGCCGCGTTGAGCGCTCTCAATCACGCCAAGGAGACTGGTCAGGGGCAGCGCGTACATGTGCCGGTGCATCAATGTATCGCTTCGTGTTTGGAACACGTGTTCATGTGGTACTGGTATTCGGCATTGTTGGGACCGGCTCGAGGTCAGGCTCTCGAACGCCGCGGTAGTCTGCATTGGTCAAACATGTATGTCGTTATGCAGGCCCTGGGTGGCAGCATCATGGTCACGCCGACTCCTAATATTGATGCACAGCTAGCATGGCTCATCGAAGCGGGCGAATTCGAGGATTTGATCGAACCGAAATACCAAGATCCAGCCAATCAATCGCAATTCATGGTTCGTCTCATGGAAGTTTTGCGTTCGTTTGTCGGATCGAAGGATGTGGAAGCGTTGTTTCTAGAAGCCCAATCACGTCATGCGCCATACGGATGGGTGTTACCGATCGAGAAGGTGGGAGAAAATCCGCAACTTGAGGCGCGCGATTGGTGGCGTTCCTATTCGATTGGTAAGCACGAGGTAAAGGGGCCGGGCACACCTTATCGATTTAGCGAGACGCCATGGCAAATGAAGCCGTACGTTGATTCGGACGTGGATGCGGAACACGTATTGCAAGATCTGGGTTGGGACGATGATCGATGAGACCACTCGAAGGCATTAGAGTTCTTGATTTCACCCACGTCCTTGCCGGGCCGTTTGCAACCCGCCTGCTTGGCGATATGGGTGCCGATATCGTCAAGATCAATTCCGTCGCCCGGGCGACGGCTATAAACGCGACGAATAATCCCTATTACACAATGTGGAATCGCAACAAACGGGCTCTCGCCCTCGATATGTCTCGTGATGAAGCGAAACGTACATGTAAAGACCTTTGCGCTAAAGCAGATGTAGTTATCGATAATTTTTCAGTCGGGGTGCTGGATCGCTGGGGTGTTGGTTACGATTTGGTTTCTGCGCTTAATCCTGACGTCATATATGTACAGATGTCGGGTATGGGCCAAGGTGGACCCTGGTCAGATTTCGTTACCTACGCCCCGACCATTCATGCGCTGAGCGGCTTGACGCACCTGACTGGCGTCGAGGGTAGGGCCGACATTGGTATCGGCTTTTCCTATAACGATCACGCGGCAGGCCTGCACGGAGCCGTCGCTATACTGGCCGCGATTCAAGCACGCCGTTCAACCGGAAAAGGACAACGGGTAGATCTTTCGCAATTTGAAGTTGGCGTAAATTTACTCGGTCCGGCGTTGCTTGATCTATTCGGTAATGGCAGAGCAGCAAGACCGGCGGGGAATCGCCTCCCATACGACGAGGTCGCCCCTCACAACTGTTATCCATGTGCGGGCGCAGTGTCGGACGACATAGCTGACGAGCGGTGGGTCGCCATCGCCTGTATGTCCGATGTTCATTGGCATGAATTCCGCCGGGTAATGGGTGAACCGGAGTGGTCGAGTGCTCCGGCATACGCTACGGCGAAGGGACGTGTGACGGCGATCGAGGAACTCGATCGGCAGATTGGACTATGGACGGGGCAACTGGATGCCGCTGAGGTAATGGCGCGGTGTCAAGCTGCGGGAGTGCCCGCGGGCGTCGTCCAGAATTCCATTGATCTAGCTGAAAACGATCCGCAAATCGCGGCCTCGGACTTTTTGATGACGTTTGATGAGCCCAATCCCGTGATAGGGACGACGTACGGAGACCGGCTGCCACTTACGTTTAGCTTGACGCCTTGCGACACATACGCAAGGGTTCGAGATGTGGGAGAAGACAACGCGTCGGTGCTGTCGGATTGGCTTAGCATGGACAGCGAAGACGTTGTTAAGGGCGAGAACGCAGGATACTTTGCGTGACCTTTACAGCCAAGGTTTCCCGTTGAATAGCTTGGTCTCAAATTTTCCATGATCGCTCTGGTCAGCGAAGGGCAGTACGTGTTGTTTGCTTGTCTTTTGGCCGCCCTCATCGCTTCGTTAACTTTTCATGAATTCGGTCACGCGTGGGTGGCTAAAGCGTTTGGCGACGACACTGCCGAACGTGCTGGACGGCTCTCACTGAATCCGTTAGTCCATTTGGATTTTATGGGCCTTGCCATGGTCATTTTTGTCGGGATTGGGTACGCCAAACCGGTGCCCACCAATCCGCGCAATTTCAGCCGGCCGAGTGCAGATTTATGGATATCGGCGGCGGGGCCGTTCATGAATTTGGTGCTTGCCGTCGTCACGTGGAATGTTTTTCTTGCGCTTGCGACCGCAGGTGTGGAATTCGTTCAAACACCGGCTGTGGCGTTGTTCGTACAGCTGCTCGTTTTCGTGAATCTGCTACTGATGACGTTTAACCTCATCCCCATCGCTCCACTTGACGGACACTACATTCTTCCGTATCTACTTCCGCCTTCAACGCGTTCGCGGATTACCTATCTGAATCAGCGTTTTGGTCCGTTGCTACTACTATCTCTTATCGGCCTCAGCATCTTAGGTGTTCCAATTTTAGATCGACTGCTGTCGTTCGCGCGCTCGATAGTTCCATGGATCACCTTTGTGGGATAGGTCCCCCCGATAAGTCTCAGCGTCGTTACTTACGTTTTGCTTCGACGACTTCAATGCTGACGCCGTCGGGAGCGCCGACATAGCAAATTAAAGCACCTGGAGAAAATTCCCAGGGTTCAACGGTGAGGGTAGCGCCGCGTTGTTTGATTTCATCGCAAAAGGACCTGAGGTCGCCGTGGTAGGCAAACCCGAAGTGGTCTGTTCCCCAAACGTCGTGGCTGGAGTAACGATCAAAGTGCTTCATCGGTGTTGGGAAGATCGGCTCTTCGCCCGGTCGACGGCCACGGATCAGCAGCGTCATGCCGGCCAGTTGGACGTTGATTTGCGGCGCTTCCCGCAACTCATATTCGGCCACGACCTCGGCATCGAAGACGTTGACATACCAAGTAGCGGCTTCGCGGGGATTCTCGCTAACAAGATGGATATGATCGAAGGAAAGTTCACGTAAAGGCATGACGCTCCTTTTCATCTCGGGGTTTGGGATGCATGGGACATTAGTTTTAGGGCTGCAAATCGATGACCCATGCGGATGTACCCGTCGGGGTTGGGGTGCAGATCGTCTGGTAGATCGTCGCGGTCCGCTTGGCCAAATAGATCCAGTCCGTTGAGGTAATCGAGGTTGTCATCGTTTCGCCGATCGACCGTTTCCTCGATGAGTTTTCGGACGCGGGAGAGTGACATGCAACCATTACGCAGTTCAGAATGTCCCGTGAACGTGACAAATTTTCCTTCCGCGTTCGGCAGCGTAGGGCCGGGATGATGTTCGGCACTAGGGCAGAAAATTGGTGATATCAGGACGATGGGCGTATTCGGTTGCCGCTCCCTAATCGTATCCAGGAATCCATGTAGGGCTGGCACAAAAATGCGTTCTCTCATTGAATCCATATTGATGATGTTGATCCCGACCTTGATGCTAATAACATCGGCATCAACATCTCCGATGGTACGTGCGACAAATTGATCCAGATGGCACTGTCCACCAAACCCGAGGTTGATTAGGGCAAGCCTAGCTTCGCGCGCAGCGACAGCTGGCCAGATAAAAGCTGGTTGGTCCGCTTCCATGCAATGGCTGATCGAACTGCCGTAATGGATCCAGCGTTTGCGTTCATCGTCAGCTGGCGACTGGATATGTTTGCCATCGTCCACGACGAGCTCACGCAACTCCACAAAAGCGTTATGGGGCAACCAGATTTCACAGATTTTATCGCGTAAGGGTAGATCCTTGAACCAAACCGTATCGGATTCACCGCGCACGAGACGGTATCCGCTGGGTTCGTCGGGATCAGTGACGATGGTGTTGCCAGCATTTGAGCTCACTGACCAAAGTTCACCTTCGCATTCGAGATTTAGGTTGATGGCGCGGCGTCGTTCTGGCGACGGCGCGATGGCGGAAGCTAGAAAATGGACGCCGACGCGCTCTGCATTCGTGTTGAACCGGAGCCGCACGCCCGAAGGCATCCGCACCATGGGGTCCATCCCCTCCGGTACCTGGGTGCGTGTCCAAGCGGGCAGGCGTCTTGGTGCGATGCCATCTCTTCGGTGATCAAAGTCGAGCGCTCCAACAACTTCCACGATGTCGCCGATACCGTCCTTGAAATCAATGGTATTCAACGGCTTTGTTAACCCGGCTGTGCTAGTACGACTGTCAGCGTGAGACACATCAACGCCGAAATTTTCACAACTTCCCCTTGAGCCAACTAGCGGTTAAACCCGATTGTTGGTGTTCGCCTACTGGATCGCGATGACGATAGTACTTGAACCACGTCGAATCTTTAGAACGACCGTTGAGCTTACGTTTTCCAATACGCTAGCTAGGTCATCCACGCTACGTACATTTCGGTTGTTTACCGCCTGAACGATATCGTTTTGACGTAATCCACTACGAGCAGCGGGACTACCGGATTCGACCGTGGTTACCAGTACGCCATCAATTTGTCCTTGTTGTGGGTGCTCTGGCGGGATATTGGTGAATTCCGCCCCCTTTAGTTTTTCGATTTTTGTGCCTCCCGCCAACATGGTGGCGCCCGGCTCGCCAACTTTCGCATTGATAGACTTGTTCTTGCCGTCACGGATGATCTTCAAGTCAACATCGTCGCCGACGCGTTTCATCCCGATGCGATTGCGTAGATCCGCTGCCGTATCGATGGGCGTACCATCAACGGTGATGACAACGTCTCCGGCTTGGAGACCTGCGGCTTGTGCGGCGGATTCTTCAACAACTTGGTTGATGAGGGCTCCATTTTCCACGTCTAGATCGAGCGCCTCGGCCAATGCAGGAGTGACCGTAGTGATCATGACCCCGAGAACGCCGCGTTTCACCCCGCCGAATTCGACAAGCTGACTGACAATTCCCTTTGCGATTTTTGCCGGGATTGCGAAGCCGATGCCAACGTTTCCGCCACTCGGCGCAATGATGGCAGTATTGATTCCGATTAAATTGCCATCAAAATCAATGAGCGCACCGCCCGAATTACCCGGGTTGATCGATGCATCAGTCTGGATGAAATCTTCATAATCGATATTGAGACCGCTGCGCCCGAGCGCACTTACGATTCCGGAGGTGACCGTTTGCCCCAGGCCAAATGGATTGCCAATCGCCACGACGAAATCCCCAACTTCCACGGAATCGGAATCACCTAGCTTCAATTCGTTCAAGTTATCCGCGTCAACCTGTAATAACGCGACGTCGGTGCCTGCATCGCTTCCGATCAGTTCTGCTGTGAATTCGCGACCGTCGGAGAGAGTTACGGTGATTTCGTCAGCGTTATTGATGACGTGGTGATTGGTTAGCACGTAGCCTTCATCGGCGTTAATGATCACGCCTGATCCGACACTTTGTCGCGGACGCGACGGAGCTTGCTCAGGCGCATTAAAGAAACGACGGAAGAAAGGATCGTTGTACAGTGGATTGTTGCGACGGCTAGTCGAGCCCTTTACGCCCACATTGACGACGGCGGGCGTGACTTTCTTGAGTAGCGGAGACAACGTTGGTCGTCCGCCACTGGTAGGTAGTTCGGCCGGCCACTGCGCGATAGCGACCGTCGATGTCATTGCCAGTACCAGGACCGACCACGTGCGTATGGCCATACGGCTAATACGTTGGCTGGTTTGTGTGGACATCGTTGTCTCCCTATCTAATTCGTTAAGAGGGTTTGTGTTCTTTTGGGTAGAAATTAACTCTATTACCTAATGCGACCACGTTTGATGCGGAAGGTTCATTGTTCTTGCAGCGTTTTGACGAGCTGAAAGTGTCAGAACTTCTCAAACTCGGGACTTTGGGTCAATTTGGGTAAGGCTCGCGATACCGTCGAACTCAATTGTATTAACGCGGGTAGCCTCCCATTTGACCAAATCGTGCTGACACCACGTCTTCTAGTTTTGACTTAGAGGATGCGACGGCGTCCCCAGATCGGACAAAATATGCATCAGGGCGATCAGCACCCAGAGGCTCCGAACCTGAAGCCACGGAGGCCGCAGCATCGAACATGGTTTGTCTAAAACGAACGACGCCTAGATCGGTCTGAACCAACATTTCATTTGTACGATCAACGATTAATCCCTGGCTGTCGGCTATTGCAGCATCTTGCTCTGAGATACCGCGTATACCCGTATAACTCTCGTTTCTCTGTGCATCTCGGTCGATGAGGTAGTCGTTTTCGCGCTGGCGTAGCGGAACATAGCGGTCATCCACCTCTGCGAAAATCCCGGAACCTGAGGCCAACTGACGGCATTCATCTTCTCTGAGCGGGCGATCTGGATTCCAGCAGTAGCAGAAGATCCAACATGAGGTATCGTCGATCGGAACCCAGGTGTTGCCCAGATTATTGTCTTCGGGAAAATTGCCCGGTGCGAGCGAATGGTTGGGCATGAGGAATTGCGTCATACGGTAATAGACGTCGTCGCTGTCGGCTGTTCTTGCGGCGCACATGAGTGCGCCCGCAGCGTGATCGAGAACCGTAAATCGCGGTTCTCCATCTTCGATCAACCAACGAAATCGAGCGCGGTGCGTGGGTTCGTTCTGGCCAGCAATTTCTTCTCGGGACTTGCCGACCTGGTGAAGGCCCACTTTCTTGCCGTCGTTGATCCCAGCATGCAAATAGGAAAAGTGTGCGGTATCCAAACCACCTTCGCACGCCTGCGCCCAATTGCATTGCTGAAACTTCTTGGACACGAAACGATGACTGGGCGGGACTTTAGCGAACTCGAACTGTGGTAGCTCCGGTGCTTCGCCGTCACCTAGAAATGCCCATATCACATCACCCCACTCGCGGACTTGCAGTGCGCGAATGCCAGCGTCGGGTTTTAACCGGGAGGCGACCTCGGGACTAGCATTGGGAATGTCGACGCAGTTGCCATGAACGTCAAATTTCCAGCCATGGTAGACACAACGTAGCCCGCAATCTTCGTTTCGGCCGAAAAAGAGATTGGCGTTTCGATGTGGACAGCGAGCGTTGACGATGCCAATTTCTCCGTTCGAATCACGGAAAGCGATAAAGTCCTCGCCCAGCAATGTAAGACGTACTGGGCCTGAGTTAGGTGTGGGTAACTCCCTAGAGAGCAGAGCAGGGGTCCAATAACGCCTGAACACGTCACCCATTGGTGTTTCGAAGCCTGTCTCAGTCAGGGTCTTGTTCTCGGCCGCAGTCAACATATCGTTTCCATTCGTGTCACAAGCTCAGGGTGCTGATCGTGCGGCGAGACGACGTCAATTTCAATGTTAGTTGGACTTCATCATCGGATTCGTGTCGCCGGACAAAAGGGACCAGCTGGCAGCCCTCTTTGGACTCATTAGAGTTTCTGTTGAACGCTGACGATTTTTTCGTCCATTGTTTGGACGCGATCCGTTCGGGTACCCACTTTAATGGTAGTGGTGATGCGGGGTGCTCCGAGGTCATGCACTCGTTCGTGACACCGTCGAACGGCGGTAAAAACGTCCTCCCAATCCCCCGCAACATTTGTGCCGTACGCGTGCAAGTGCGTTTCTAACCCTGCTTCATTGAGTATTTTTTCGCACTCGGCAATGTACTTCGATACCGAGACTCCGACGCCCAATGGGACGACGCATAGATCGATCATTACGTGCATGAATTAGCCCTTGAAATATTCGTCGACTGACGCGAAAACGTTGTAATCGTGGGCATGCCGCAGGATGCGTTCACCCATAAGTGATGCCACCCTATTTCTCACCCACGCGGCGGTCCCTGTTAGATGAAAAATGTACCCGTTTTGCCTAGAAATTTGTTGGATGCGGATTGTACGTTTTCGGCGTACCCGTTCGTAAGCTGCGAGTCCGTTTTCAATCGACGCACACTTCTTGATGCAATGAGCCAGCGCAGCGCCGTCTTCGATTGCCATGGCGGCCCCCTGTGCCAGGTAGGGGAGAGTCGGGTGGCAAGCATCTCCGAGCAGCGTTACCCGGCCTCGGCCCCATCGTTTGAGCGGCGGATGGTTAAAGAGTCCCCATCGGTAACAGGCACGAGGATCTATACCACCGATTAGTTGCGTAACGTCATCGTGCCAACCGCCAAACGCGGCGACGAGATCCATCTTGTCGCCGGGTTCGGTCCATGACTCATTGTTCCAATGGGGTGCTCGATCGACGCAGACGACGTTTATGTGTTGCCCGCCGCGGACGGGATAATGAATGACATGCTTTTGGGGTCCCCACCAAAGAACGGCCCTCGTTGCCAACGTCTTTGAGGAAATTGATTCCGCTGAAACGATTCCTCGCCAAGCGACGTGGCCCGAAAAGATCGGTTTGTCGGGGCCAAAGAGACTACGGCGCACGCTTGAGTGAATGCCGTCGGCTCCGACGATCAGACTAGCTTTTTCGTGGGTATCTGGTCCGGAAATCCATGCATGGTTTTCGGCAACTCCCACGTCGTCGATACGCTTACCTCGATGTATAGGGATCGACGCGTGGGTGGCCGCCTCGGTCAAACATGCGAGTAGGTCCCGGCGGTGAACATGGTAATAGGGGAACGATGATTGGTCGGCTTCTCCACCGTGCGTTAATTGAATGGTGGTAACTCGCCCCCCTGATCGCCAGTGCTGTACGTCAATTGAATCCGGTTTGGATGAGATCGAAGCTAAGGCGTCGACGAGTCCAACTTGATGTAGTACGCGAGTGGCGTTAGGGCTCAGCTGGATACCTGCTCCATCACTGTTTGTACTATCTGTTTGTTCATAGACTTGGACAACAAATCCCAGTTGCTGCAGGCAGAGAGCTGCGGTTAACCCGCCGATGCCCCCGCCAACGATGAGCGCCTGTCCGCTATCCATGGCAGCGGCAATGTCTGTAGATTTGACGACGTCTCACCGATCGTCTCGATTGAAAAGATAACTCGCCGAACCGCAGGACCCGGATCCCGAGGTCGATCCACCCAACTACAGGACTACGATTCGGGCTGCGGTACGATACGGATATATGGTTTGGGCGATTTCCAACCATCGGGATACCGTATCTTTGCCTCCTCGTCTGAGACCGCTGGGACGATAATGACGTCGTCGCCCTGGGTCCAATTGACTGGCGTCGCCACTTGATGAGCGGCGGTTAATTGGCAGGAATCCAGGAGTCTCAATACTTCGTCAAAATTTCGCCCTGTGCTCATCGGGTAGGTGAGCATCGCCTTCACTGTCTTATCCGGACCGATCAGAAAAACCGATCGTACTGTCGCGTTGTCAGCAGGGGTTCGCCCGTCCGAGGAATCACCGGCGTCGTCAGGAAGCATGTCATAAAGCTTGGCGATCTCAAGTGACGGATCGCCAATCAGCGGATATTTCACCGCGTGTCCCTGCGTCTCTTCGATATCTTTGATCCAGTCCGAGTGACTTCCGATGGGATCGACTGATAAACCGATCACTTTGCAGTTGCGGGCTGCGAACTTGTCTTGCAAGCCTGCCATGTAGCCGAGCTCGGTGGTGCAGACAGGGGTAAAATCCTTAGGATGGGAGAACAGAATTGCCCACCCGTTTCCGATCCAATCGTGGAACTGAATTTCACCTTGAGTGGTTTGGGCCACAAAGTTTGGTGCCTCTGAGTTGATTCTGAGCGCCACCTGAATTCCCTATGTTGGTATATGACGGGTGGAGGCTACCACTAAAAAGTAAAACGTCCCATGCGTACACACGCCCAAAACCTAGTTCGGCGAAGGTCCGTTGCTTGCTTCGACGTAACGTACGCGAACGGTATAGACGCTGTCGCCCGTAAGAATCGCGTGTCGGCCAAAAAGTCGACCGTTGGCCCAGTTCGAGAGTCCAAGTTCGGGCTTATTGAGCGCCCGTTGCCCGTCGACCCAGCGGGTATGGCCGTCACTGATGAAGGGCGCTTCAACGGTCTCGTAAAAGCGTTGATGTTCCTGCTCGTCGTTGGATATTAGCGAAGCGACTAGGCGCGGACTGTGTGTATTAAACAATTGAATCGCCTCTTGGAGGTCTTTAACGACGATCAACGTGATTTCCGGGGAGTTTTCCCATTCCCACTCTTTCCCGATGTCGGCCGCTGGCAGAATCGAAGCCTGGAATTCGTCGTGTTGACCATCCGCTCGATTGATGGCTACTTTGCGAGTGAAGGCTTCTTCTGGGATAAAGTCTTCGCTTCCTTCAACGACGTGAAGCCGGTATTCCTGCTCAAGCTTTGACGCAGCTTCATTGAGACCGTCCAGCAAAACGGGAACGAGTTCTACCGCCCTTGAGGCGACGATGCAGCAGGTGTTGAGGGTATTACAGACCTTCCGATCGAGGGACTTAATCGCCCCCTGCTTCAAGATCTCTGGCATTGCAGTATCCCCAACGATCATCCAGGCCCCTCCGGTACCGTGCAAGCTGACCGGCGTTCCGACACTTCGAGCCAGCGATCCCAATAATTCGACACTGTCGCCCGAACCTCTCGCGACCGCGAGCGCGAGGCGTGAATCAAGAAATAAAGCCCATCCGGCTGCGTGGGCTGAGCTGTCGACAAGAGTTATTGCATTGCTGGGCAGTCCAGCTTGCAATAGGGCAGGCCGTAAGGCGAGGTCTATCATCCCCCGCGCAGTCTGTAATGCGTCGCTGCCGATACGAAAGATTGCCGTGTTCCCTCCCCGGAGTACGCCGCATGCGTCGGCGAGGACGTTAGGCCGTCCTTCGAACACGAATCCGACAACGCCGAGAGCTGCCGTTCGCAGCTGAATCTGAAATTGGTCGTGATCGACGGTTTCAACAACGGAGTTTCTCGATGGCTCGGATTCTGCCCACTCGCGTAAGCCATCGATCATGTTCGTGCGCATTGTCTCGGTTACTTGGAGACGAGTTGTGGAGCGACCCCGTTCTTTTGCCATCGCGACGTCGTGTTCATTGATCGATTGGATGGATTCCCAGACTTTGTCGTTCTTCAACGCCGCACGAAAGGCTTGGAAGAAATCAGTAACCTGGTCGTCAGTCACTTGTTGCATCGTTGTGAATGCTGCCACGGACTGCGTGACGGCCTGGTCGACAATTTGTCGCTCGGTATTAGAGAGGTGGAGTAATCCTTGTTGTGGAATCGGGATGACGAGATCGCCAGGTTGAAATGCCTCCGCCAACGCTTTGCTCACGCGGAACGCTTCGCCATTAGCGGCGACAATCAAGCTGTCTGGTTCTAGTTCGTCAAGCATGAGCGAATTGGGTGCATCGAATGTGTTGGACTATAACCCAGGAGGGCGTCTCCCCAGGATGTGCCTGAAAACCGATCACGTAGAACTGGAATCAAATGTCACGCTTTTGATCAGAACATACACGTGCGTGCCAACAGCGAGCGATAAGTCTTCGACTGAGGCGCGTGTGATACGCGCTCGCAGACGTTGTTGCTTGAATTCGACCAGCGCTTCGACGTAGGGCGATTCTGGCACGTGGAATAAGTCGACGATCGTGGCGTCGAGTACGTTACGAATGCTGATAGATTCGGGACGTTTAAGTGCCAAGGCAACGTCCCGAGCCCGAACGCGCACTCGGATTTGATCGCCAGGAGCCACCCCTGCTTCCATCGGCATGGTAAGTGTCTGGCCATCGATGGTGAGACGGGAGAGTCGATGGCGTGCAACATGGTCAATGACAATGGCTTCAACGACCGACCCTGCCTCAAACCGTCCCGTGACGTTTAGGAGATCGAGACGCTCAAGAATCTCGCTGGTAGGGCCAATGGCTTGGACTCGACCATTGGATATCGCAAGTATTCTTTCAGCGATGTGGGCGACTTCGCCCACCGCATGGCTAATGTAGAGAGCTGGCACTCGGAATTGCGATGCCATCTTATCGATGTATGGAAGAATGTCGGACCTACGCTTTTCATCCAGCGCCGACAAAGGCTCGTCGAGCATCAAAAACCGAGGGTTAGTTAATAAGGTGCGGGCCAGTGCGACGCGTTGTTTTTCACCACCAGACAATTCATTGGGTCGGCGTTGAAGTAGCCCGCTGAGGTCAAATGCGTCGATGACATCGTCTACGACGATTTGCTTCATCTGGGACAATGTTCGGGAGGTAGCGTATTTAAGATTACCGGCGACAGATAGATGGTCGAATAATCTCGTGTCTTGGAACATGTAACCGAGGGAACGGCTATGCGGCGCGACATCGGTTTTCGAGGTACTGTCGAGCCAAACTTCGTCGTCGACAACAATGTGACCTTCCGCCCTCTCGAAACCGGCTAACACCCGCAATAGGGTCGTTTTACCGCACCCACTCGGTCCTAGAATTCCAGTGATTCCCTCAAGCGGTATGGAGGTGGCGACTTCGAGTTCGAAATCGCCAAGGGAAGCACGGACGTCTACGACTAACATTTCAGCGAATCCGAATTGGAAAGCGGCGGTTTAAGGTATAGACGGTGAGCAACACGACGAAGGAAAACCCAAGTAAAGCGAGTGATAACGAGTGTGCAGCCGCATATTGCAGCGTTTCGACGTGTTCGTAGATAGCGATCGATATGACCCTTGTTTCTCCAGGAATGTTGCCGCCAACCATCAGGACAACGCCGAATTCACCGATGGTGTGAGTGAAAGTCAGCACGATTGCTGTGAGAAATCCCCGAGCGGATAATGGCATTGCCACGGTAAAAAATGCGTTCAGAGGCGAGGCTCTTAAGCTCGCTGCTGCCTCCAGCGGTCCTGATCCAACAGTTTCAAAGGCGTTTTGTAGCGGTTGCACCATAAAGGGAAGCGAGTAGATCACCGAGGCAATCACAAGTCCCTCGAAAGAGAACGTTAGCGTAGAGCCCGTGAGGTGAACCCAGAAAGATCCGATCGCGCTGTTTGGACTCATAACCACGAGCAGGTAAAAGCCAAGTACCGTCGGCGGTAGAACTAGCGGTAAGGCCGTGACGGCCTCGAGTATCGGCTTAGCCCAGGA
This sequence comes from uncultured Gammaproteobacteria bacterium, assembly GCA_913030615.1. Lineage (GTDB taxonomy): Bacteria > Pseudomonadota > Gammaproteobacteria > Pseudomonadales > Azotimanducaceae > UBA11889. The sequence goes on from CAJWCW010000040.1 coordinate 16,072, forward strand.
TTTAGTTCGGGAAAGCCACCAAGCTAGCATCGTTCCAAAGAAGAGCAAGATGCAGGTCGTAACGGTTGCCAACTGGACCGTGAGCCAAATCGCTGAAAGGTTGTTCAAAGCTCAGTCAACCCGATAACCCGCTCGACGAATAATTGCGCGTCCTTGAGGGCTGTGGAGAAATTCATTAAAACGCTGAGCGACGGCATTATCTGCACCGAGGCGTAGTATCGCGCTGTCCTGTCGTATGGGGCGGTGAAGGTGGGGACGAACTTGCAAGAGGATTCCCTTTTCTCCGTTTTTTATCTGCGAAACGCTGGATGCGGCAACAAATCCCATTTCAGCGTTACCAGTAGCGACCAGGACATGAGTCTGCCCAATGTTTTCACCGAAGACGAGATGCGGTTGTACCTGGTCATACAGCTCAAGGGCCTTGAGTGTTTCGATCGCCGCGACGCCGTATGGGGCAAGATTTGGATTGGCAATTGCCAGTTTTCGAAACTTAATCGATCGCACTAGCGATCGGATCGACGGTTCATTCGGTGTGGGAGACTCTTGCGGAATCCATAATGCCAACTTTCCGATTGCGTAAGTTTGGCGGGATCCTGAGGCCACCCATCCTTTTTCCTCCAATAGAAGCGGTCGTGCTTGATCTGCGGCCAAATAGAGATGAAACGGCGCACCTTGGATAATTTGAGCGTACAACTTCCCTGTGGAACCACTGACCAAGCGAATCGGCATCACGTTTTTCTGCTGAAACTCCGATCGTAAGGATTGGGCCGTCTGCAGAAAGTTCGTTGCGACGGCGACAGTCATGTCCTCGGACGCTGAGGCGAACAGGGTGCTCGCTAGGCAAAGGGAAAGACCCGTCCGCCGGATACATGTACCGAAATGAAACCACCCAAACGCAACGATTGCCACGCTCTTAATAAGCGCTGTGAAACGAGCCGTAGGTATTTGGGACTTTTGTGGAGCACTAGAAGTCACGATCGACGCCAATTGCCACTTTTCGTGCGTAGAGCCATGGATCGTATCCTAGAGGAGTATTACTTTTAGTCTTTGTACGTGTCAGTTCCGCGGTAGGGTCCATCCCGCCACGCGAGGGCTTCTTTAAGCCCGTTGGCGGTGATCTGATCTCGCCATTGGTATGCGAAATCGGTGAATTGACCCATGGCGTCGTGGTCGGTGCTACTGCGCACCGAGGAATAGATCCCCATGTTTTCGTAGAAGCGGTTCATGTTCACTTTGAGAGCACCGAGATGGTCCGATGACATAATGGCGATGCGATCCGCAAAGGCGAGAGTACGTTCTTCGAGTTCCTCTTTCGGCCACGCATAATTGATCATACCCATTGCCTCTGCTTCGACGGCGGTAACATTTTCCCCGGTATAGGCGAGTTCTTTGGCTTTACGCATGCCGATAACTAGCGGCCAAATAACGCCGTTCCTTGCAACTCCGAGACCTCGATGCCCCGGGTGGCCCAATTGTGTGTCGTTTGCGGCGACGACCAGATCCGCCATCATCGATAGTTCACAACCCCCGGCGACCGCGTAGCCATGTATTTGAGCAATCGTAACTTTTGCCATATTCCAGAAATACATCTGAATGTCTGTAATTTGCTGCATGCTGGTGCGTACGCCCATGATGAGGGTGCGCCTTTTTTCGTCGATGGATTTATATGAGCGATTTCGTTTGCTGCCGGGTGACGGAGATAAGTCGTAACCCGCGCAGAAAGCCCGACCAGCGCCACGAAGAATAATCACGCGGGTCTCGTGCTCGGCTTCCAGATCGTGTAAAGCATCGTTCAGCTCGAATAACAGGTCGCTCGAAAGGGCGTTGAGTTTTTCAGGGCGGTTAAGCGTAATGCGTCCCACTCGTTCGTCGGTACCGATGTGGTCGATCAGAATGTTTTCATAGTCAGCCATAGAATTGTCTCCAGCGTCAGATGTTCCAGAGACTCTTTGATCCAGGGGTCAGAAATCAAGTTTTGCAAACAGAAAAAACCTGAAAACCGACCAGTCCTGATTAATCCTTATAGATGGCGGCGCAATAGAGGTTGAATACGGGGATATTGATACGCTTGGTTTTCTGGGTAGGGGTGTATGAGTAAGGAGGTATTTGCATGGCGCAATCGGATGTTTTAACGATGGCTTTAGTTGGGTGTGGAAACATCGCCCGCGCGCACTGGCGGGGCATACGCAATCACGCACCGCGGATTAACGTTACAGCGGTTGTTGATTCCAACCCGGACAACGCTGCATCAATGGCTGAACGAACGGGTGCAGCCGCGTATTCCTCGCTAAGCCAGGCACTTTCAGAAGG
>CAJWCW010000041.1 GCA_913030615.1 uncultured Gammaproteobacteria bacterium
GCTAATACATTCATGAGACCAAGCATGCCCATTTTTGCGGCGCCATAATTAGACTGCCCGAAGTTGCCGAAAATGCCGGATCCGGAACTAGTGAAGACGATGCGGCCGTAGCGTTGCTCGTACATGTACGGCCAAGCGGCATGGCTGACGTAAGCGGACCCGTTGAGGTGGACGTTTACCACTATGTCCCATTCGTCCAAAGTCATCTTCTTGAAGGTTTTGTCTCGCAAGATGCCGGCGTTATTGACCAGAATATCGATACGGCCATAGGCATTGAGCGCGTCTTCAACGATAGATTTTGCACCATTGCGATCGGATACTGACGCTTTGTTGGCTATGGCTGTTCCTCCGATTGCCTCGATATCCGCGACCACTTGGTCAGCAGCATCGCCACCGCCTGTTCCATCCACATTGCCACCTAGGTCGTTGACCACTACCTTCGCGCCGCGCTGAGCAAATTCGATTGCGTGACAGCGACCGATACCTCCTCCAGCCCCCGTGACGATGACCACCTTACCTTCAAATTCGCTCATGCTTATCCCCTTGGTTTATCCTCTAGGCGAATCGCTGGGGTGGGATACCCAATGCAGGTAAGCGCCGACCAGGTGCAGCAATTCATAGAGCTTGGTTATACCACCGTTGATGGATTTTTCGAACCAAATGAGGTTGCTGCAATCCGTAGGGAAGTTGACCGGTGGCTGATGAGCGGTTTGCCACGGGATGTCTCAACGGATCCCGAGAAGCGTCAGAACCTCCAGCTAATTCCGCTTCACGAGCGAAGCACATTGTTTAGAGCACTTCCATTCGCACCCAAAGTCATCGAGAGCGTGGGCGCGTTGATAGGCCATCCAATCATGAAAATACTCGACCAAATGTTCGTTAAACCGGCAACACTAGGAATGGGTACCCATTGGCATACGGACAATGCGTACTTTCATCTAACCAACCCCATGGCCGGTGTTGCGATGTGGATAGCCGTTGACGACGCGACTGTTGAAAATGGGACGCTGAAAGTCATTCCTGGCGTGTTTCGAGAGATGTTTCCGCACGCTCGAGACGTGGATTCCAATCACCACATTCGTACCGAGATCGACGAAACTCACGCGCTGAACTGTGAACTGGAGGCCGGTGGCGTTGCGTTTTTTTGTTTCGGGACGCCGCACGCAACAGGAGACAATTCAAGCGCGAACGCCCGGGCAGGGGTGGGAGTTCACTTTGTTAACGTCGACAAAGCGGAGGGCCATACCAGTGCACGCTGGCAGCAGATTCGGGTTTCGGGGAACGAAGCTACCAGCGGTCAACGCGAATACGGATACCGTGTTGACTTCGAGATAGAAGTCGCACGGGCTCTAAGATCGGCGGATTAGTTGCGGCAGCGCTCGTTTGACGGACGCAGACTATTCGTAGTCTTTGGAGTGCAGCGCGCGCTGCATCCGTTGAAGTGCATCTTTCTGGCGCCCGAGTTCTTTGTTACCCGCATCGGTTTCTGGTGCTGGCAACAAGTCGAAATGGTCGTAGATATCGACGCCGCGCACTAACACGGCTGTGTCCCGCAATTTTGTCTGTTTTACGTGAGTGGCACAGTATCGCAGTACCATGCCTATCCGGCGATCGCGGGTACGGTTGGGTTCGGAACCGTGGATCAAACGCACATGATGAAGTGACATTTCGCCGACTTTGAGGGGCGCTAAAACTGTGTCATCGTCGGGAATATCTTGCTCGATTGCTTGGCCTCGAGAAAGTAGATTTTGTTTTTCAAATGTGTCGGTGTGATCCCGTAACGTGCCTCGGTGACTTTCGGGGACAAATTTCATTGGCCCGGTGGCTGGCCCTGCGTCCGAAAGTGCAATCCAAGCCGTCACAACATCGTGAGGCTCAAGACCCCAATAGGTTGCATCTTGATGATAAGTGACGAACGTTTCATCTAAGGGCTCTTTGATGAACCAATTGAGTGACCAAAGCAGCACGTTGGGTCCGAGAAGGTCGCTAACTGGATCAACAATCCGGGGATCATGAATTACGTCCCAGGCCCATCGATAAATTAGATGTAGGTCCGTGAGTGGTTTTACCGTTTCTGGCGGTTCAAATTCAGTACCGATCGTTTCAAGTTTTTGCCGCATAGCAACCGCCTCTTCGACCGATAGCACGCGTAACGGTGTGTGGTACCCTCGCCGGTGAAAGGCCTCGATTTCGGCTTTATTGAGGTGTGTCGACATACTGGTTTCACCATAATGCGTTGGTGTTCGATATAGCAACCGCCCTTGAATTGATATACCCAATACCACCTACTCGATTCTTTCTGAGCGCGCTAGCGTGAGCCTCGAAGCATTCGGGTGGGATCACTTTTTTTCAAAGCAGCTGAGTCCGGACGAACGGAATTTCGGGATACCGGCTCGTGTCGTTGCCATGCATCGTAATTCCTTGGTCGTCACGGAAGGGGCTGATGACTATGGTGTCGCGCTCAGCAGTCGATGGTTCCAGGACCCAACTGAATTTCGACCCACCGTGGGTGACTGGGTGTTGTTAGGTGAGGGACGGGACAAGGTCGAGCGCCTGCTCGAACGCAAAAGCGTATTTAAGCGCTATGCCGCAGGCCCTAAACGCGATATTCAGCTGCTTGCTGCCAATGTCGATACGCTATTTATCGTCACGTCGTGTAATGACGAATTCAGCGAAAATCGTCTGGTCAGATACCTGGCCCTCGCCAGGGAAGCGGAGATTGTGGCCGTGGTGGTGCTAACTAAGCGCGATTTGTCAGGTGAAAGCCATCGTTACGTCGCGAGGGCTCGTAAAGTATCCGGCAGCTCGGCGATTGAGTGTATCGATGCACGAGAAGCGGGCGAGCTGGAAGGTATCCGTCTGTGGACCACAAAAGGTCAAACCGTCGCACTTGTTGGATCGTCAGGGGTTGGTAAATCGACGTTACTGAATACGCTGGCAGGTCGCCAACTCCAACGAACGGAAGCGATTCGAGAAGACGATTCGAGCGGTCGACACACGACCACCCATCGATCAATCCATCGGATCGAACAAGGTGGGTTGCTCGTCGATGTGCCAGGTATCAGGGAGCTTGCACTTGCCGAAGCGGCCGAAGGTGTCGCATCGGCCTTTGAGGATGTCGAGAACCTCGCAGCGCGTTGTCGATTTGTAGACTGCAATCACCAAACAGAGCCAGGGTGTGCAGTGCAATCCGCAATTACCAAAGGCCGGCTCGAGCCGGAGAGGTTAAAACTGTTCAGAAAGCTTCGGCGTGAAGAGGCGCGTAATTCGGCGTCGCTCAGCGAGCGCCGTGATACGGCCCGTCGAACTACCCAACGAATTCGACGATTTGTGAAAGATCGCGAAAGAACCCCCCACGATGAGTGAACGCTAGGGTCGATACGGAATAAGAGGGTCTCCAAGTTGGGCTTCGAGCACGCGTTGCGCATCGTCAACGAACTCGGCCGCAAAACTTCGAGTTTCGCGAGGATCGATAATATCTTGACCGGACACCTCGGCGGTCCGAAAGGGTGAGGCGAGGGCGTTGAGGCGCGATTCGATCTCTTTTAACTTAGCCTCTGGATCGTCAGCGCTATCGATTTCGCGGCGATATGCCGCGGACGCGCCACCGGTAATATGCATCGACCCCCATGCGGCCGACGGCCACGCGTAGCGTCGAAACATACCCGATGGTCGGTGATGGCACTGTCCCGCAACGCCATAGAGCCGTCCTACGACCACGGTCAACCAAGGCATTCGGCTCTGACAGGTAACTGCAACAAGGGCTGCACCAGCGCGTTCGATGCCGGCCTTTTCAGATTCCAACCCCACCATAAAGCCGGGTTCGTCAGCGAAGCTAATGACTGGCAAATGAAACACATCGCATAACTGCAAAAGGCGAATCACCTTATTGCCAGCCGCGACATCCGTTGCGCCACCGTTATGACGAGGGTTGTTTGCCATGACCCCAACGGGAAAGCCGTTAACCCGTCCGAGCCCAGTAAGCCGGGCGCGGCCGTAGCGAGGCGAGATCTCAAAAAAAGAACCTTGATCGAGAACCAATTCGACCAATTTGTGAGCGTCAAATACCTGCCGGCGGTCTCGGGGTATCAAAGACAGTAAATCTTCTTCGTGGCGATCGGTGGGATCGTCCGTTAAACGACGAGGCGGCATTTCGTGGACGTTGGACGGCAGATAGCCGAGAAACCTTTTAATTTGGTCAAAAGCGTCTTCTTCTGTAACCGCAAGGTTGTCAACAGAGCCGCTAATTCGGGTGTGGAGGTGTGGGCCACCGAGCTCTTCTTTGGTGATTTCGTAGCCCAGTGCCGCCTTAACCACGGGCGGACCACCAGGGAATAGTTGGCTTGAGTCTTTAACCATCACGTTAAAATGGGCCAGACAAGCGTTGATCGCGGGTAACCCCGCGACAGAACCCATCACCGCGGATACCACGGGCACCCGCGAGAGAAGATCGACGTCGATCGTTGACCCATGGTTACCGTCGGGCAGATAGGTTCGACCCATCTCCTCGAATCCACGGACGCTACCGCCAGCTGCATCAAGTAATCGAACGTAAGGGAGCCGCCATTGGCGGGCCCGCTCATTCGACGGGAGTTCGGACCCCATACCACCGCCGGAACTCGCGGACCCACCTCGCACGGTAAAATCTCCCGCGCTCAGAATGACCTTACGTCCATCGACCAATGCTGTGCCTTCGACTGACCCGCGCGGTATAAAGCTCTTCAGCTCGCCTTTCTCGTTATACGTGGAGCTACCGGTCAGTGAATGAAATTCGCGAAAGCCGTTCGGATCGACGAACTTATCTATGCGCTCGCGGACCGTTAGTTTCCCGCGCTTGTGTTGACGTTCGATGCCCTCGGCGCCTCCCATTGCTCGGCGCAACGTACGGCGATGCGTGATCTCATTAACTTCGTCTTTCCAGCTCATGTTGTCCTCCCCTAACCGGGGGATTATCTTGCACCCACCGACTAAAACAAACGTTTGGTACAGCGGTGACCGACTACACCATTGCTGGTCAGCAAATTCCGGCTGAAGCGCTGAGGTGGAAGTTTGTTCGGTCAACGGGACCCGGGGGCCAGAACGTCAACAAGGTGGCAACAGCCGCGGAGTTACGACTGGATCTCAGTGCGTGTCGTTTTTCGACAGCGTATCGGCGGCGTTTAGCATTAATCGCGGGGAAACGCCTAAATCGGGCAGGGGAAATTGTTATTTTTGCACAGGCTCAGCGGACTCAAGGGCGCAACCGCGAGGATGCGATGGACCGCCTGGGTGTTCTCTTGTCGGAGGCTGGTCGAGCCCCAAAGAAGCGACTCAAAACGAAGCCGTCGCGTAAAGCGGTTAAAGCGCGTATTCAGCGAAAACAGCGTCTTGGGCAAAAAAAACAATTGCGACGTAAGCCCTTATTCGATTGATGACACGGGCTCAAGAATATGGGAGATGTCGGGTCAAAAATGATCGGGACAGTGTGGCGCATGGCTGCTGGCGAATAGACGGTCTGCGGTATCAATCACACGATCCTCACCCTCGATGAGTCCCCAGGCCCGCAACTGCCTTGCGGTGCGAAACCCGCTGTAAAGCGATGCGAGCGCTTTGGCCGACATGTTTAGCTCGGCCGATTGGCTTGATGAGACGTGCGCGCCTCCGGTGGAGGCTTCGAGTTTGATTGTGCGATTGTTCCATGGCGTTAGCGCATCGTCGGTCAAACCAATGGTGATTTCTCCGTCGTTTGAATAGGCACGGTCTTTTAGAGCGCCCTCTACGTCGACAATCCGAAGCCAAAGCCCTTCGTGATCGACACTGTGGAGAAGACGCGGTTCGGCAAAAAGCTCGACTGCGGGATCGTCGACGGCCGCTGTGCGGTATGACACTCGACCCACCAAGTCGTGACGCTTGAGCCACTCCCACAGGGAACGATAACTATCCATCGAAAGCCAGGCCATATCCCGGACGATAATTTCCTGGCCTCGGGTCGCGTGGTCCACTTTGTTTGCCCGGAGCGTGTAGATGACGTAACCGTCGGCATCGCCTTCCTCATCGAAATGCACGCCCGCATGGACTGGGCCTTCCTCCTCGATTTCCTCCATCGCATTCTGCAACCAAAGCGTTTTACTTCGATGCAGATAGCAGATGCGGTTTTCGACGAAACGAATATAGGTCGATTTGATGACATCGAATGCGTCGCTGACTGACAGGCGTTCAACATGACCCGATCCCCAATCGCCGTCGTGAAAACCGATGTCCGTCGTGTCCACACGATACGAACGGAGCACGGTTGTCATCGCGTAGCCGTAACGTTGGTAGATGGCCGCTTGCGATGCCCAAAGGGCCGCCAGTGACTGACCACGGTCATGCATGTCGCTAAAGGCCTGGGTTTGAATCCGCCGTAGAAGACCTTGACGTCGATGCTCGGGCTGAGTCCCGACCGTCGAGACGCCGGCTAGAGCAACGGCGTTGCCGTTGGCTCGCATCGTGAATGGAATAGCGGTGAAACTGCAGGCGAGTTTGCCGTTGATGAGCGCGCAGAGCGTCCAGTCCGGTAGATTGGCGGTCGCAACGACGTTATCGGGTCCGTCGCCAAAACTGCCTCCGTATACGTAGCCGCCGAGCTCTCCCAACTGCCCCATCTCGCCAGCGGTAAGGGGACGTATCTCGACACTCATGAGGTTTTCTCCGTTGTTCGATCTTCAATGTCATAAAGTTCTTGGAATCCCGCGATGTCGGGCAACAGTCGGTAGTCCTCAAATATTTCGCCACGATCCAAACTCGTGGTTCCCGATTGTCGAAATTGCTGATACGCAGTTGAAATAGCTTTGACAGCTGCCGTTTGGGCGGTAAAAGGATCGATAATTAAGTCCCAACCCAACGCCGCCCATTCTGCAGGGAGGCGTGCGTCAAGTGAGGTGATTGTGGCGAGCGGCACATCAAAGCGTCGAGGTGCTTCCTGCCATTCCAATTCGTTCGTTGGCATTAGCATGATTATATCTGCGCCGGCGTCTGCGTAGGCGTTGCCGCGCTCAATCGCTTTTTCGAAGGATTCGTTACGGACTGCACCCGTGCGTGCGATGATGACGAAATCCGCGTCGGTGCGTGCATCAACGGCGGCGCAGATTTTGTCGGTCATTTCGCCTATTTCGACAAGGTGCTCGATGCCACGGTGGTGACTCACTCGTTTGGGCGCTACTTGATCTTCGATCTCGATACCGGCTGCACCAGAGGCCTCAATGACCTGCATGGTTCGGTACATATGCACCGCATCGCCGAACCCCACGCCGCCATCGACGATCACGGCTATGTCGGTGCGGGCGGTGACGTGCTGGGTGACATCAGCAATTTCACTGAGTGTCAGCAACGCCTCGCTGACGCCGTGCACAAATCCCAACGCACCACCGCTAATGTAACCCGCGGGGAACCCAGCGCGCTCGGCAATACGACCGGTGAGTGCATCGAGCGTTAGCGGTGCAAAGACGACTTTCTCTGACGCCAAGGCACGTCTTAATTTCTGTCCAGGTGTCATTCGAGTTCTCCCGCGGTTCATGTTCCTCTATAAGCGCACGCCGAGCCAATGCTGACGCGGCGTTGTCCCGCGTAACTTTGGGTAAACGGTTATGCTGGGTCAATTGGTTAGGGAAATCATTATGGGGCACGGTTTTTCGGTTGATCGACTTGAGCACCTCACTGCTCACCTTGACAAGTATGTCGATGACGGTCGTTTCCCGGGATGCTCGTGTCTGGTAACGCGACATGGTGAGGAAGCATATTTCCACGCGTTCGGTCGGCGTGATGTCGATCGTGACCTCGCGATGGAACGCGATACGGTGGTGCGCATTTATTCAATGTCTAAGCCGATCACCAGCGTTGCCTTAATGATGCTTTACGAAGAGGGAAAGTTTCAGCTGGACGACCCGGTCTCAAAGTTCATTCCGAGGTGGTCCGATTTGAACGTGTACGAACACGGCGAAAACGAAACCATGGTGACGTCTCCTATGACGGTGCCGCTGACAGTCAAACATCTGTTGACGCACACCTCGGGACTGACGTACGGATTCATGAATAGCCACCCTGTTGATGCCATGTATCGGAACGCGTCCATAGGTGGCGACCGCCAAGGATCAACGCTCGAGGACATGATTGATGACTTGGCCGGTATTCCCATCACCTTCACACCCGGGTCGCGATGGAATTACAGCGTCGCGACAGACGTCTGCGGCTATCTCGTGCAGTTGTTTTCAGATACCGACTTGGATGTTTTTGTTCGTGAGCGAATTACAGAACCCTTGGAAATGAACGATGCTGGATATCAAGTGCGCTCCTCCTCCAAGGATAAGTTCGCGGCGTGCTATCGACATAAACGCGGTGGAGGATTTGAGCTTCAGGATGATCCGACTACCTCTCCTTACCACCAGCGTCCCACGTTTTTATCGGGTGGTGGTGGGATGGTGGCAACCGTTGATGATTACGGGCGCTTTGCCCAGATGCTGCTAAATCGAGGCGAGTTGGACGGTCACCGAATATTAGGTCGAAAAACAGTTGAGTACATGGCGACTAATCACATGCCGGGAAATGTTGATTTAGCGGCCATGGGACAGCCCGTTTTTAGCGAAACGTCGTACCATGGGATCGGCTTTGGACTTGGTTTCTCGGTCGTTCTCGATCCTGCCGCGGCTGGTGTGCTTGACTCGCCGGGAGAGTTCGCATGGGGAGGCGCCGCGAGCACCTATTTTTGGGTCGATCCTCTCGAGGACATGACGGTTGTTTTTCTTACCCAACTGTTGCCGTCGTCCACTCATCCAATCAGGCGAGAACTAAAGACTTTGATTTACCAGGCCATCGTAGATTAGCCGAGTATTTCGTTTGTAATAGAGCCGCGCATCTCCAAAGAAATGACCGGTGACGGACGGTCAAGTGAGGTTTTTCCGGTGCGCGTTTCGCAAGATGATGGGCGTAGTTGTTGGTTTCACGTTTGCGTTATGCTTGCGGGCCGCATTCGAGTCGCTCGGTGACGAGTAAGCGACGCGGTGACTGAGAATCTAAGGCCGTGGAGAGGACCGCGGACGCAAAGCGCAGTGTTTTTTGGAGGACAAGGCACACCATGAAAACGAAGTTGGAATATATCTGGCTAGACGGCTACAAACCGACCCAGAGTTTACGTAGTAAAACGCGGGTGGAAACGGATTTTGGGGGCTCACTCGATGAATGCCCGATGTGGGCGTTCGACGGAAGTTCAACCGAACAGGCGGAAGGAAACGCGTCGGACTGTTTGCTCCAACCCGTTGCTATTTTTCCGGATCCGGATCGAAAGAACGCGTACTTGGTGATGACCGAAGTCTTGAATGCTGATGGTTCGCCTCATGTTTCCAACGGGCGGGCGACCATCGACGATGACGACGAAGATTTTTGGTTTGGATACGAACAGGAGTACTTCCTGTGGGACACCGACACGGACCGACCGCCAGGATTTCCGATCAACGGGTATCCAGGGCCTCAAGGTCCGTACTACTGCTCGGTGGGCGCCGCAAATGCCCACGGCCGAGACTGTGTCGATGAACACTTAGATCATTGTCTAGATGCCGGCATTAATGTTGAGGGAATCAATGCGGAAGTCGCGGCCGGTCAATGGGAATTTCAAGTGTTTGCGAAAGGCGCAAAACGTGCAGGCGACGAGACATGGCTGGCGCGGTATCTGCTTGAGCGAACGGGTGAGAGATACGGGTATGCGATCAATTGGCATCCTAAGCCCTTGGGCGACACGGACTGGAATGGGTCCGGTATGCACGCCAACTTTTCGAACGGCGCAATGCGGGAGTTAGGCGAAGAAGAAACGTTTACGAAAATCTGTGAACACTTTGGTAAGAATATCCCCCGTCACATTGATGTCTATGGGGCACACAATGAGTTGCGTTTGACTGGGGCTCACGAAACCGAGGCCATTGACACGTTCAGTTACGGCATCTCGGATCGGGGAGCATCCATCCGGATTCCTGTGGGAACGATCGACGATGGGTGGAAAGGCCGCCTTGAAGACCGTCGTACGGCGTCGAACGCAGACCCATACAAGGTCGCTGCTGCCATCATCAAAACGACAAAAGAGGCGTTGGCATAGTTGCTCGACCGACGATCGAGTACCACGTAGTACCCGGCAAACGCTTGCCGGACGAACTTTCGCGACGCGGGCGCGGTCGGCGGTCGTTTATCGGATCGGGAGTGCTCGACCTCAGGAGTTAACGGCGATCTTATTCTCTCGAAATGACGTTGGCGGCAGTGTTGGAGGTCCGATTGGATCCTCTCGATAATCCCGCATGGCGTGCGTTAACCGGCGAACAGCGCGAGTTTGGAGTCGCGGGAGCACTTGCGGCGCGGTATCGAGCTGATGTTTCCCCGATCGCTGCAGTAGCTGAAAGTTCGATCGAAGCGACAAATGAACTGGGTCAGTTGGTCGCGCCAGGCGAGATTGTCGCGGTCATAGAAGCCGGTCCCGTTGACGCAAGCCTCTGGCAGGAATTGACGACGATTGAACTAACGCAGTGGGTATGTGAACAACTGGAACCCAACGACTCAGAACTCGTGTGGATCGAGTTGAGTGATGGAGATTCCGAAGACATGCAGAGCCTCGTGAAGGCCACGGATCCTGGACCTTTTGAGCGAATGACGCACCAACTTGGGGACTACGTAGGTGTTCGGGTGGAAAATCGTCTTGTATCGATGGCTGGCGAACGAATTTGTTTTGACGGTAATCGTGAAGTAAGCGCCGTTTGTACCGCGGAGGGCTTTGGCGGCCGCGGCTACGCGCAGGGACTTGTTGCCGAGATCGTCGCCCGCCAGCATCGTGTTAACTGCAGGTCGTTCTTGCATGTGCGGGTCGGCAGCCCGGCCGAGCAGATTGCCGGCCGTGTGTATGCCAAACTTGGCTACCGAGAGCGAATCCGTTATCCCATGAAAGTGTTACGCCGCTCACATCAACGGGACCCCGCATGAGCGAGCCAGAGCAACTAACACCCGAGGTAAAGACGGAAAAAAAGACCGGCAAGGTGCTTTTTTCTATCTGCACCTGGGGGTTGACGGCGGCCTGTTTTTATCTGGTGTGGGGAAAAATCGACGATGCTGCTGCTCGCGAGAACCAAGCCGCAATCGAGTACCTTCTCGTCTTTTTTGGTCAGGCGAATTGGCTGCTTTGGTTGGGAGTCATGATCCCTTATTCCGTATTTTTCTTTCTCGTAGACGCGCACGTGACCTGGCGGGTCATCCGTTGGTTTAACGTATCGGAGATCGAGCTAAACGCCGTTTTACCTATCCGCGCGAGTGCATACATTCTTTCGCTGGTCAACGAGCAAGTTGGGAAAGGAGCCATGTCGCTATACCTGCTGCGGCGTCACGACGTGCCGGGCTGGGAAGCGTTATCGAGCATGATCTTTTTAGGCATTATGGAAATATACCAGCTACTCATTTTCTCCAGCATCGGGGTCTTACTCGGATTCGAACTTGTGGTGGAAGCATCGTCGATGCTTCCACTCAACGTGATTTTACCCTCGGTCTTCATCGTTGCTGCCATTTACCTGCCAATACACATTGCCTATTTTCGAGGTCATTTATTAAAGAAATTTTCGATCCGTGATAAGGGTGTCTTTCACGCCTTGCGGCAAGGCACGCCTCGACACTATTTGTTAACGCTGTTGTTCAAAGCACCTAATTTAATCGGCGCCGTGGTGGTTTATACCGTTGCGCTAGAGCTCTTTCAGGTAGACGTCAATTTCGGTCAAATGCTCGCGTTTTTGCCCGTTATTTTTCTCGCAGCGGCGCTACCTCTACCGTTTCACGCTGGCGCGCTGCTGCTGTGGACAGTGTTATTTCCGGAGTACCCTGAAGTTGGGGCGTTCAGCCTCGTGATGCACACTTTTTTTGTCATGTTCAACGCGGTGATCGGGGCCCTGTTCCTCCCTCGCGCGAACCGAGAACTCTTCGGGTGAACATTCTTTAGTACAGGCTTGGGGCGATGGTTATGACGAACGCATTCGATCAAAGATCGAAAAGATGGTCGATGCGATAAGCAGCCATCCACCGTAGCTGACGATCCATAGCGGTATCCAGCTTAGTCCTAAAGCGTTTTGAGTCACCGGTATACCGGCAAGGAAGAAATACGAAATGCCGTTGTATCGTCCGAGACGACTTGCCTTGAGCGGCTGTTGTTTTTGGACGCCAGAGCCGAAGACGTACTGAAGGAAAGCCAACCCGATCATCAACGGAAGCAATGGCGTAAAAAAGCCCCGGGCGGCGAGCGACGCGAGAATCACAATGACGAAAAATGCGTCGGCGCCATGGTCGATAAGTGCGCCCTCCCTAGACGCTGTCCCACGGCGGCGGGCCAACGGGCCATCAATGAGGTCGGTTAGGACGGCGACAAAAAATACCAACCCGGCAGGGGGCCATAATTCAGACGCGATGCAAAAGGCTGCAATCGGCGCCATAACGATCCTTGATGCCGAGAGCGAGTTTGCCAGGGTCAGCCACGTATGAGGTTGAGGTGCGTCGTTCATTTCTCGTTTGTGGCTGCTCCGAATGGGGTCAATATCGATTATCGTACGCTTCGGAAACCGGCGCGAATCGGATGAAGGATCGAATCGTCATAACAGGTGCGAATGGCCACATTGGCCAGCGGTTGATTTCAAGGATGGCGTCCGACTACAGCGTCCGGGCGCTGGTCCGGTCGGACAAAGCGGCGCGAATGCTCGAAAAGACCCCTGCCAACGAGGTCCGTATCGTTGATTACACGTCTGCATCGGCCATGACGAGAGCGCTTGAAGGCTGCGTCGGTGTTGTTCATTTGGTTGGGATCATCCGAGAGAGTCGCGGCAGCAATTACGTTGATGCCCACGAAAACGCGACGCAGGCGTTGTATCTCGCGTCGGCAGATACGAGCGTTCGCAAGATCGTATACCTCAGTGTATTGGGTGCCTCGGTTAATTCCACGAACGCGTGTCTTGCGAGTAAAGCCAGAGCGGAACGTGTTCTCACGGGAGGCACGATCTCGTCGAGTATTCTGCGCGTTCCCATGGTCCTTGGGGCGAATGACCACGCGTCACGCGCCCTATTGAAACGCGCCGCTAGCCGGCTCGCCTTTGCTTTTCGAGCGTCAAGCCTAGAACAACCCATTGACGTGGATGATGTCATTGCAGCTGTCATGGCGTGTATGGAATCGGACATCGAGGGCATTATGTGTCTTGCTGGCCCGATATCGCTCAGTCGCCGAGTGTTATTTGAGCGCGCTGGTTTTCACGGGGCATTGATTTCTCTGCCGATGTGGTTGGGCGTGCTGGTTGCCAGATTATTGGAGTGGGCGAGCGACAATCCGCCGATGACGCGCGCGATGTTGGACATCTTGGATCACGACGACAACATTGACACGGACGCAACTGTCCGAAAGCTGGGTATAACGCTAACGAGCCTCGACGAAACGTTAAAAAAGATCTCGCCGTCGCTGGATTAAGACCCTGTTAAGTCTTGCATTGATCTTCGTGGGTCGAACGCGTCACGCACGGCTTCACCGACGAAGATCAATAAACAGAGCATCACGGCCAGAGTGAAAAACCCAGTCAAGCCCAACCATGGGGCATGCAGATTTGCTTTCCCCTGGGCCATGAGTTCACCCAAGGAGGGCGAGCCGGCCGGGAGACCAAACCCTAGAAAATCGAGAGCGGTCAGCGTCGTGACCGCCCCGCTCAATATAAAGGGCATGAACGTTAACGTTGCCACCATAGCATTTGGAAGTACGTGTCGGACGATGATGATTCCGTTGGAAACTCCTAAAGATCGGGCGGCACGGACATAATCGAAATTGCGCGCGCGCAGAAATTCAGCGCGAACCACGCCAACAAGGGACATCCAACTGAACATAACCAGAATGCCCAGTAACCAATAGACGCTCGGCTCAATAATGCTGGCAAGAATAATGAGCACGAGGAGGATAGGGAGTCCAGCCCAAATCTCGACAATCCGCTGCCCGATCAAGTCGACGAGCCCGCCGAAATAACCCTGGAGTGCGCCAACGGTAACGCCGATGAGGGAACTGAACAGAGTAAGAAATAAGCCGAACGCGACCGATAATCGGAATCCATAAATCAATCTGGCCAACGTGTCCTTTGCCCCGTCGTCGGTACCGAGCCAGTGCTGTCTTGAGGGTGCTGCCGGGGCGGCACTTTCGATATAGAGGTCGATCGTGTCGTGGCTATAGCGAATGGGCGGGTAGACGGCCCAGCCATCACCATCCGTTATCAAAGCTTGTACAAATGGGTCCGTGTAATCGGCTTCGATAGGTAGCTCGCCCCCAAGTTCGGTCTCGGTCACGAGTTCGAAAACAGGCCAATAGAGCGTTTCGTTGAGGTATAAAACGATGGGCTTGTCGTTCGCTAGCAGTTCGGCGAATAGCGAGAGTCCGAACAAAGCAAGAAACACCCACAGGGCGTAATAGCCGCGTCGATTTGCTTTGAAATTCGCGATTCGTCGTTTGGCGAGCGGCGTCACTATTCTCTCGACTCAAAATCGATTCTCGGATCCACCAGGGTGTAGACGATATCGCCGACCAAGTGCATCACGAGTCCGATGAGGGTGAAACAAAAAACCGTTCCAAAGAGGATTGGGTAGTCGCGCTTGAGCAACGCTTCGTAGCTTAGAAGTCCCATGCCGTCGAGTGAGAAGATCACTTCGATCAATACCGAGCCAGTAAAAAGAATCCCTACAAAAGCCGCCGGGAAGCCGGCGATGATGATCAGCATCGCGTTTCGAAATACGTGACCGTAGAGTACGCGCCTCTCCGTAAGTCCCTTGGCTTGTGCCGTTAGAACGAACTGCTTGCTTATTTCCTCGAGAAAGGAATTCTTGGTGAGCATCGTTAGTGTTGCGAAACCGCCGATTGTTAGTGACGCGATGGGTAAGGCAAGGTGCCAAAAATAATCAACCCACCAGTCCCAAAGAGGTAACTCACTCGCGTTTTCGGCATGAAGGCCCCTAAGAGGAAACAGGTCGAAATAATTCCCGCCGGCAAATACCACGATCAGAAGGATTGCGAGAATAAATCCCGGGATCGCGTAACCAACGAAGATGACGGTACTTGTCCAGAAATCGAAACGCGTCCCATCCCGAGTCGATTTTGCAATGCCTAAAGGAATAGATATTCCATAAATCAGCAGCAGTGACCAAAGGCCAAGCGAGATCGACACCGGCATCCGTTCGACCACCAGTTCCACGACGGGTCGATCTTGGAAATAACTTGTTCCAAAATCGAGTCGTAGATAGTTCTTGAGCATGGATAAAAAGCGCTCGTGGACGGGCTTGTCAAAACCGAACTGTTTCTCGAGGTCAGCGATTAGTTCGGGATCCAGTCCGTACGTGGCGGGATTTTGGGTCGCCGCATTCTGTTCCATCGCTTGCGACGACATCCCCGTATCGCCGCCCCCACTAATCGCGGACGTGGTGGACATTTGCCCCATCGTCGCCTTCGCAATGATCTGTTCGATGGGCCCACCCGGGGCAAACTGCACGATCGTGAAGTTGATCAGGATGACGCCGAATAGCGTCGGGATGATGAGTAACAGGCGACGTAATACGTATTTGCCCATCAATTACCTCGCGCTATTCAATGATTCGAGCCCCTCCGCCACGCGCCGTGCCTTCTCTTCGTCCCACCACCACGCGTCCAAGACCGGCACGCGTGATAACGGCGAAGTTTCAACTTCTCCGAATTTATCCCAATGCACTAATCGGTATCCCGGTTGCGCCATTCCCGGGATGAAGTAGAAGCTCCAGAGTAGTACCCGGTCAAGGGCCCGTGTGGCCGCGTATAACTCGTCTGCAGTACGGGCTTGGATTACCTCTTCGATTAATGCATCGACGATGGGGTCTTTAATCCCTGCCCAGTTGAGACTGTAGTCCTGTCCGGCTGCAAGGCTCCCGAAGCGATTTCTTAGATCAAGGCCCGGGGTGTTGTTGGGTATGTAGAGGTAGGCACCGCCATCGAAGGTGCCGGTGCGCATCCGGTGTTGCCAATGCGAGTTTTCTGGGGCGATCGCTGTGGTCTTGATTCCGATTTGATTCAACCGAGAGACGTATGGCATTTCGGCGCGACGCAGCATCGGTGAAACGAAAACGAAATCGATAGAGAAACGTTCATTGGTATCCTTATGACGGAGCTCGGCATTGCGAAGTTCCCAACCGGCCTCCGATAGGAGTTCGAGCGCTCGAACGACGTTGCCGCGGTTGGTACCAAAACCATCCGACGGCGGCTGCTTAAAGGATGTTGTAAATACCCTAGATGGCAGTTGGTCTCGAAACGGCTCCAACAGTTTGAGCTCGGCTGGGCCAGGCAAGCCGGCCTGCGCCATGGGCGAATTGTGGAAAAATGATGTTCCGTGATCATAAAAACCAAACAAAATGACTCGATTGATCCAGCTGAAGTCGTACAGTAACCATAAAGCTTCGCGAACCCGAATATCTTGAAAGCGGGGGCGGTCAAGGTTCCAAAATATGGGCCACCAAAGCCCCCAAACGCGAGTGATGTAACGTAAATCGGCCTTAAAAAGGCCCGCTTTCACTGCCGGAAAGTTGTATTCAGTTGTCCATGCCTTGGAGACGGTTTCTTCGCGCGCGTCGATCACGTCCGCTTTGTGGGCTTCAAGCATGACGTTTTCATCGCGAAAATAGTCGAATTTCACGTTGTTCCAGTTGTAGCGTCCACGGTTCACGGGTATGTCGCGACCCCAGTAGTTCTCGACGCGTTCGTATTCGAGCGATCGGCCGAAGTCGACACGCGTCAGCCTATAAGGACCGCTCCCTAGCGGTGCCTCGACGGTGGTCTTGGATATATCTCGCGACTGCCAATAATGCTTGGGCAAGATCGACAACCCTCCGTAAGCGAACGGCATGATCGGATTGATTTGTGCGTTTGCTCGGGTCACAAAGCAGAGTTCTCGTTCACCGAAGGCATAGACGTCAACGAGATCCTGTAACGCTGTTCTGAGAGACACTGAACCGTGTTCCTTAAAGACGTTAAAGCTGAACAGAACGTCCTCTGTCGTCAACGGTTCCCCATCATGCCAATACGCGCCCGCGCGAAGTTTGAACGCAACCCAACGGTACTGGGGATCGACAGCGATACCCTCCGCGAGGCGGCCGTATTGACTCGCTGGTTCGTCAATCGCGGGTTCGAGGAGCCGATCGTAGACGAGTGTCCTGGAACCAACAAAGTCGAACCCAGCAGCGATGCGACCCTTCTCAAGGATGTTGTTGAAATTGTCGAAGGTCCCCATGTCGGGGAGACGTAGAAGACCGTTTTTGGGTGCGAGGGGGTTGCTGTAGGCGAAGTGTGGGAAGTCGGCTGGATACTTCAACGGGAGAACGTAAGAGATGCCATGGGAATAGTCAGGCGTCGAGCAAGGATGATCGTTCGCTGAGGCGAAGACCCCAACGAGCGCGATCATGCCGTATGAGAATTGCCTCATCTTGCCCCGAGCGAGTTCACCCCTTTTCTTGAGTCCGACAATCTATCGGAGATACGGACAGATGGGTATCAGCGCTTTGTTATCGAGCCCGATGCGGGACCGACAACCGCCTTCAATGCAAACGCTCGGTCGCTCGATTGCAACAGTTGCAGTATGTGCCAATGAAGCTGCTAATCTAGCCTGTTAAATGGTGCGGGGTGGAATTCATGGGAGTCCAGACAGAACTATTCGATTTGAGCGGGCGTGTGGCGCTTCTGACGGGGGCATCAAAGGGCATGGGACTTTCGATGGCCGAAGGACTTGCTGAACACGGCGCAAGGGTCGTTGTGTCCAGTCGTAAGCTTGATCAGTGTGAAACCGCGTGCAATCAGATCAACGCCAAGTGCGGCGATGGCGCTGCCACTCCCATCGTCTGCAATATCGGATACAAAGAACAACTTGAAAGATTGGTGAGTGAAACCCACGCACAACTGGGCGCGATCGATATTTTGATATGCAACGCGGGGGTCAATCCTTTCTACGGACCAATGTCGGAAATTCCAGACGAAGCCTATGACAAGATTATGAATGCCAACGTGCGATCCAACCATTGGTTATGCCAAATGGTCGCTCCGGATATGGTGGCATCGGGTCGTGGTTCCATGATGATTACGTCGAGCACGGGAGCTTTTTCTGCCTCAGAGGCCTTGGGTACATACGCAATTTCTAAGCTTGCTGATATCGCGTTGGTCCGGAAT
>CAJWCW010000042.1 GCA_913030615.1 uncultured Gammaproteobacteria bacterium
GCTTCGGCGTATAGCTCGTCCATCTGCTCTAGCTTCGCGGTCATTTCTTCTTTGTTCTGTCGGAACTGCTCAGAACGTGTATCCAGCTGCGATTGAAGTACTGCCATGATCTATTCCTCTAGCTACTTGGCGTAAGCACGCTGAAACGCATCCCGTTCAGCAATGCGATCCCAGTACTTTTGAATATTAGGTGTAAAGGCCTCACTGATGTCGAGAGATTTTGCTAATACCAATGCGTACACGATGCATATGTCGGCAATCGTAAAACGCTGTGCACACAGGTACTCGCGTTCCGCGACTGCTTCGTCGACGCATCGGAGCCGGGCAAGAAACCATTTTCGGTAATCGTTGGCCACCTGCGGGTTTCTCTTCTCTTCGGGCTCTAATTGCGTGTAACGGAGCACCAGTGTCTGCGGAAACGTCAAGGTGGCATCGCTTCGATGCAACCAGTTCAGATATGCGCCGTAGTCTGGTTCCTCTCGCGATACCGCAAGATCTGTCGGACCGTACGAATCGACAAGGTATTGGCTGATACCGGCCGATTCCGTCATGACGACATCGCCGTCGACTAAACAGGGGACGGTGCCGAGCGGATTGACTTGGAGATATTCCTTCGCCAGATAGCGGGGCGGAAACGGTAACGTGATGAGTTCATAATCAAGGCCCATTTCTTCTAACGTCCAAAGCGGACGCATCGAGCGGGCGCGCTCGCAGTGATAAAGTTGAAGTGTCATCGTCCCTCCTAGTACGTGGTTCGAATTGGCAAGTGGTTCCTTTTGCGGGACGCGCTCTTACGCTGTCGAACTTGGATGCTGCCTTTACGCGGAACTTGGTCGCGAAAGTGCATCGCCTTCTCTCCAAGGAGAAATCTGTCCTTTGTAAACGCTTGGTCCGTTCCTGAAGTGTGCGGCCTCTTCGAACGTCTCGACGAACGGCATATCGTTTGGGTAGCACGCTTCGTCTCTCGGGAGCGGTCCGGCTTTGGACACGTGCCCTCGAAGCGCGTGCCCCACAACCTCCTCGGCGATGCAAGCTGCCTCGATAACCTTGTCGAGGTCGTAGCCCGTCTCTACCCCCATTTCGTGACAAAGGTTAACGAAATCTTCGGTAGGAACGTGTCCCGCCGCGCGACCGTTGCCACAATATGGACAGCCACCCATGCCACCAAGAGACGTGTCGAATTCAGTCGCGCCAAGCAGCAGAGCCTCGTAATAGCTAGCGATCGTCGCGCCACGCGTATTGTGCAAGTGCATGTGAAAGGTCTCGACGTCGGGATACTCGTCCCGGATAGCCGTAATGGTCTCGCGCACCGTGTGCGGCATGTTCCATCCCATTGCGTCCAGAAAGGAAACACGATCGACCTTGATACCGGCGTTTCCCCATTTGCTCATCATCAGGTCAATAAGGTCCATTCGTGTCTCAAGTGAAAAAGGTCCTTCGAAGTTGGATCCAAATGGATTACCGACTACGACTGAGCCTGCTTCCGCACCGGCTTCCTTCGCCGAGGCGACTGACGCGTCCATGGCTGCGATTTGTTCCGCTTGGGTACGGTTGTAATTGCGTCGAGCAAAGGTGTCACAAAGTTCGACGTGGGTACCAAATTTACGACCGCGGACGTTGATCTTGGGGAAATAGCCATCCGCTCGGTCAAACCCGCGCTTGTTAAACACGGCGGCGGTGTAGTTGATCCCGGGCTTTGGAACGAATGCATCGGCCAGCTCATCGATACACGCCATTGACGGGGTCCACTTTGGATGCGCAAACGAACCAATGGATATGTTTTTTGAACCCATTTCGCCGATAGCGTCAAGGAGTCTCAGCTTTTCCGATACGGCAATGTCCGGACTTTCGATTTGAAGTCCCTCCCGCATCGTGTCGTCGAAGATGTTGACGGACTTCGGTAGTAAGTTACTCATGTCGCTCGCTTTCCCCTAATGTCTTATCTCCATATTTAGCAAGGGCGGGACCTTTTTAGCAAGCGCATGGGGCCAAGCGTATGCAAACGGGTAGGGTACAGTCGGAATTGAGTTCGATATGCTCGCTGGATGTTTGATTTGATAGTTTCGAGCGAGAATTACTCGAGGAGGTGTCGTGAACGCAGTCGATATCATGATACGTAAAGCCGAGTCGATGGCGAAAGTGCTAGAGACTCGCGCGTTGGTCGCCGAACGCAACGGAAAACTTCCTGAAGAAACGGTGCGTGAGCTCTCGGCCGAAGGGTTGTTTAGTCTGGTGAAGCCCGCTGCACATGGTGGCAAGGAGTTGAACGCGGTGGCCGTATTGAAGGTATGTGCGGCGTTAGGGAAAGGATGTGCCTCAACCGGCTGGGTCGGATGCGTTTACAATGTTCATCACTGGGTCGCGGCGATGTATCCCGAGCAGGCACAGGGAGAGTACTTCGGACAAGACGACGTGTTGTCTTCGGCGTCGTTTGCTCCATCTGGGACAGCGATCGCCACTGAGGGTGGTTATCGTGCGACCGGGCGCTGGTCTTTTGCTTCCGGCGTCGATTATGCCGATTGGTGTTTTTTGACGTCGCTAGTCAGTGAGCCGCACGACGGCGATCCTAAGGGACCATATTTCTTGATGGTTCCTGCGGCCGACTATCACGTTGACCATGATTCATGGCAGGTGTCAGGACTTCGAGCCACGGGTAGCAAAGACGTTGTTCTCGACGAGACTTTCGTGCCGATGCATCGGGCTTGTTTCTTGCCGTCTCTTTTGTCCGGCAATAGTCCGGGCTCAAGAATTCATCGGGGATCTCTCTACCACATACCAGGACATCCCTTCCTGGTCGCTGTATTGGCCGCACCCGTCCTGGGAGCGGTCCAGCGGGGCGTCGAATTGTTTCGTGACCGAATTGTTGAGCGGCGTTTCTCACTCACGGGCCAGCGGCAAGCTGAGCAACCGGCTGCAAAAGTAGCATTAGCCGAAGCCGATGCCTGCGTGACGGCTGCCCAACTGCTTTTGGAGAACACATTTATTACTATCGAAAGGCTTGTGCCCGAGGCGTCAGGGGTACAACAAGCGCGGATTCCGCGCGATACGGCCTTTGCCATGCAACTGCTGGTGCGGGCGATTGATATAGTGTTCGCGAATGTCGGCGGTGCGGCTTTGCAAGAATCCAACCCGATCCAGCGGATATGGCGGGATGTTCATGCGGCGAAGGCACATGCGGCGGTCAATTGGAACACGCAAGCCCTTGCCTGGGGCGAGCTTAGTCTAGGCGGTATGAATTAGTTGATGCGGATTGTTTTTGGACGCTCAAAAGGGGGCAAGCGATGACGATGGAGGGAAATGGGAATGCGATGGGTCCGATCATCGATGCGGATGGCCATGTACTCGAGCCGGCTGATACCTGGCAGAAGTACATTGACCCTAAATTTCAAGACCGCGCGATTCGGATCGAGTTGGATGCAGATGGCCGTGAACGGTTACTGTTTGATAACAAACCCTTCGAATTTTTGAAAGGCAATCTAGGTGGGCTTGGAGGCATTGATCTCGAGAAAGGAGGACTTGGTGTCCAGACGCGCGACTATACCTATGCGGAAGGATCGCCCCCTGGTGGATACGACCCGGCAGCGCGTATTGAGGTGTTGGATCAAGAAGGGATCGACCGGGTGCTGCTATATCCAACCATCGGTATTTGTTGGGAGGGCAACGTTTCGGACCCTTCGTTAGCGACGGCGTATACGCGGGCGTACAACCGGTGGATTGTTGATTTTTGCAGTCATGATCCCCAACGGCTGTACCCTATCGCACATATTTCCCTTATCGATCCGGAAGGGGCCGTTGAAGAAGTCGTCCGCGCGAGAAAAACGGGGTGCGTGGGGGTCTATCTGTCGCCCGACCTTGAGGCCAGGGGAGGCAAAGCGTTCATCGATCCAGCATTCGATCTTTTTTGGAGTACCGTTCAGGATCTTGACATGCCCGTCGGGTTTCATGTCGTTGTTCGTGACAACCCCGCGTTCTCTCGATTCTCGACACCGGGTACGCCGGGAGACGGACTATTTTTCTTCGCGTTTCTGGCGATCGATGTCATGGCTGCTTTTACGTCCATGGTCTCGTCGGGGATTCTGGAGAAATATCCTCGACTGAAATGTTCCGTATTAGAGGCTGGTGGAAACTGGATTTCGGCCTGGCTGGATCGGATGGACCACAAGTATGAAGTCATGTCTTCGGTCGTGCCGTTGTCGATGAAACCGAGTGAATATTTTTTCCGACAATGCTTGATCGCGATGGACCCAGACGAAGGGATGAACGCTGAGGTTATCGATCACATCGGAGCCGATTATGTAATCTGGGCGTCGGACTACCCTCACATTGATGCATCGTACGGGGTGGCGAAAGAAATGATTGAGAGCGTTCAATCGCTGCCACTCGATGCTCAGCGGAAAGTTCTAGGGGGTAATGCTATGCGTTTCTATGGACTTCCTGATTGACCAGGCTTGGTTACGGTAAAGGAGAGCGACACGAAAGTTGGCTGAGCCTTCTCGAGGAGGACATCATTGAGCCCGACCTGCCCATTGTTGATCCCCACCATCACCTTTGGCATCGCCCGGATAGTAGGTACTTACTACCCGAACTGGTAGCGGACGTAACGTCGGGTCACCGCGTAACCGCTACGGTATTTGCCGAATGTCGATCGATGTATCGGGCGTTGGGCCCCGAGCATCTAAAACCTATCGGCGAGACCGAGTTCGTTGTTGGAATCGCAGCCATGAGTGCCAGTGGCATATACGGTGACGCAAAATTATGTGGCGTTTTTTTTGGTGGTGTGGACTTTCTGGCCGAAGATGGAATCGGAAGAACTATAGAGGCGCATACCGTACGGGGCGGTGGAAGATTTCGAGGGGTACGATTGTCGTGTGGGTGGGATGCGGATTCCAGAATCCCGAACATAACCCCGAACAGAGGCTTACTGGCCGATTCGAGGGTGCTGAATGGAATCAATTTGCTGGCGTCGCGCGACTTATCCTTGGACGTTTGGCTATACCACACGCAGCTTCTAGAACTGGCTACGTTATTGGACGAGTGCCCGGGTATCGTGGTTGTTCTCGATCATGTCGGTTCGCCCGTCTTGGGAGGTGGTTACAAAGACAAGCACGATGAAGTTTTCACGGACTGGCGAAAATCTTTGGCGGAAGTTGCCAAGCGACCCAACGTATTTGTTAAGTTGGGTGCGTTA
Organism: uncultured Gammaproteobacteria bacterium; assembly: GCA_913030615.1. Classification (GTDB taxonomy): domain Bacteria; phylum Pseudomonadota; class Gammaproteobacteria; order Pseudomonadales; family Azotimanducaceae; genus UBA11889. The sequence goes on from CAJWCW010000042.1 coordinate 5,189, forward strand.
CCAATTCGGAGGCCGATCGACGGATCGTCGCGGTCAAAACCCCCTAGCTCCGTCGATGTGGCCGAAAGCTGGCGACCTTGGATCGAAACGTGTATCGACCTTTTCGGCCCGTCACGGTGTATGTTCGAAAGCAACTTCCCGGTCCAAAAGAACTGGTGCAGTTATGCTGTGGTGTGGAATGCTTTCAAACGTCTAGCGGCGGCTATGAGTCCGGATGAAAAGCTTGATCTATTTCAAGGAACGGCGCGTCGAGCATATCGAATATTGGAGTAACCCTTGATCGAAGATAGTCACCACAAGCACAACTTTCATACCCACACGTTTCGGTGCAAGCACGCGAAAGGAGATGTTGACGATTATTGTCGGCGGGCGCTTGAACTTGGAATGGAGACGCTTGGTTTTTCTGATCATACGGCATTGCCCGACGACCGTTGGCTTATGGCTCGGATGCCGTACGCGGAACTCGATAATTATGTTGCTGCCATTGACCGGGGTCGTGTCGACTTTCCAAACCTTAGAATATTAAAAGGCATGGAGTGCGAATACGTGCCTACATTTAAATCCTTTTACTCGGAGGAGTTGATTGGTCAATACGGATTCGAATATCTTGTCGGAGCGTCACATTTTTTCCTTGATGACGGAGAATGGGTAGGCACATACGGTGGAACGACCGACGCTGCTAGTCTTAGAGCCTACGCGGAATACACAGTCGACATGATGCAGTCCGGGTTGTTCGATTTCATCGCACATCCCGATCTTTTCGGTAACTGTTATGCAACATGGGATGCCGATACGGCAGCGTGCTCAAGAGACATTTTGGAGGCAGCACGCGATCTTGATGTAGGCATGGAGATCAACGCCCTCGGTATGCGCAAGCAGGCACGACAGAAGGCCGAAGACCCGTTCCCGTTGTATCCGTGGCGACCGTTTTGGGAACTCGCAGCGGAGGTTAATGCCCCAGTGATCGTCAATTCTGATGCACATCGCCCGGAGGATTTGCAGGGATTGACGGGCCAAGCGTATGCGTTACGCGACGAACTAAAATTGAGAGAAATGGATATCGAAGCGTTGTGCGCACGCGGAGACTGATCGACGTGTGTCGGGACCATGAGAATAAAAAACTAGGAGCTGCCACATGCAAATAGAACAGATTTGGACTGGGAACGCTTACCGTAATTTCAATTATGTGTTGGCGTGCGATGAGACAGGAGAAGCGCTTGCCATCGACCCTCTGGATCACGAGAAATGCCTTGCGAGGGCGCGTGATCGTGGATGGGAGATCACCCAGATTCTCAACACGCACGAGCACGGCGATCACACTGGCGGCAACGCGGCAATGGTCGATGCGACGGGCGCTAAGGTCCTCGCGCATCAGAATGCTGGATCGAAAATTAACGGGATGGATGTTGGGTTGGAAGCCGGGGACGTCGTGAAAATCGGGCGTAGCGTTGAGCTCGTCGCGCTCGATACGCCGGGACACACCATGAGTCATATATGCTTATTGGCGCAAACCGATACACCGGCGCTATTTTCCGGCGACACCTTATTTAATGCGGGTGCTGGAAATTGCCATGGCGGCGGTCACCCCGAAGAGCTTTACGAAACCTTCGTGTCACAACTAGATCGATTGCCGGCGAATACGGAGATTTATCCGGGCCATGACTACATCACGAATAATCTGGCTTTTACGCTGGATCGTGAACCGGACAATCAGGCGGCTTTGAGGCTGCTCGAAGAACTCGAAGGATCCTACGATCCAGCGAAACCCCTAGTAACGTCGCTTGAACTCGAACGTGACATCAATACATTTTTTCGCCTCTCAAGTCCTACCGTTATTGAACAACTCCGGGAGGCGTTCTCCGATTTACCTGAGCGGCCGTCACCGAAAGAGGTATTTCTTAAACTTAGAGAATTGAGGAATAGTTGGTAGTACAACTACTAGATCGACGAGAACACAGGACGAATTATGCTTCGTAAATTTTACGATCTGTGCGCAAGGTCATTAAACATGGCGTGTCGATGCGTGGAACAAGGCGGTTCGAATGAATAGAGCTATTGCTTTGACCTTGATGTTGGTGTGGCCAGCAGGAATACAAGCGGAGTCTTGGGTCCTCGACAACGAGGCCTCGCACTTGAACTTTGTGACCGTCAAAGCTGGAGATTTAGCCGAAGCCCATCGGTTCAGGACATTATCTGGAGAAGTCTCGGTCGATGGTGCCGCAGAAATTTCCATAGACCTTGCCAGTGTGGATACGCTCATACCGATTCGCGACGAACGGATGCGCGAACATCTTTTCCAAACCATTCGGTTTCCGGAAGCTATTGTGTCGCTTCAGTTCGATTCAGAACAAGTCGCTTCGATAGCGGAAGGGTCGGGTGAAACCGTACAACTCGATGGTGAACTCAGCATGATGAACCACCGAGTCGCAGTCAGCACCGATGCTCTCGTCGTTCGGTTAACGGCGACCCGAGTGCTCGTCGTTAGCCGAACGCCGGTAGTCGTCCATGCAGCGAGTTTAAGATTGGTGGATGGCATCGAAAAGCTGCGCGAACTAGCCAGCTTACCCAGTATCAGCAAGGCTGTAACGGTGAGTTTCGCCCTTACTTTCGTAAAGCAATAGCGACATTCCCGTACGTTTAGAGCAATTCCTCGGCCAAAAACCTGAGCGTGTCCATGTCTCGCGTTCCGACATTCAATTGGGTGACTGGACTATCTTTCCACGCTTCAAGCCGCTCTCGTATGCGTTCTTTAGGACCGACCAATGCGATTTCATCGGCCAGCTGATCCGGCACCGCAGCAATCGCCTCGTCTCGGTGACCTGACATAAACAACTCTTGTATTCGGTCGGCGTCCTCAGCGAAACCTAGTCTCCCGATATGGTCCTTGTGGACATTAAATGACTTGGCTCCCATTCCACCCACGTAGAAGCCAACGTTCTGCTTGATTTGGGCGAGTCCTCGATCGATGTTTTCGTCAATGATCACTGGCACGGTCGCGGAGATGTCGAAGTGAGGGGGTCGATGAGCGAGGGAATCCTCGTAGACGTCCATCATGCGATAGGGCGAAAGGAACATGGGGATCCAACCGTCACAGAGTTCGGCTCCAAGGGCGACGTTCTTTGGTCCTTCGGCACCTAAATAAAGGGGGATATTGGGTCGAACCGGGTGTTGAATGAGCTTTAGCGGTTTCCCTAGCCCGGTGCCTCCCTGATAGGGCATTTGGTAGTGGTCACCAGCGAAGGAAACCGGCTGATCTCGAGCGACAATATTACGGAAAATACTGATCCATTCGCGAGTACGCGCAAGGGGTTTAGGGTAGGGTTGGCCGTACCAACCTTCGACCACTTGCGGTCCTGAGACACCAATGCCGAGTTTCAGTCGGCCGTTGGACATGTAGTCGAGGGTGATTGCATGCATAGCAGCACTCGCGGGAGAGCGTGCTGAAATCTGCATGATGGACGTACCCAGGTTGATTGTTGACGTATGCGCGCCGATCCATGCCAACGGCGTGAAGCAGTCTGATCCGTAGATTTCGTGGCTCCAGATGGTGTCGTATCCGAGCGCCTCGGCCTCCTTCGCGAACTCGACCACGGATGCACCACCTGGAGGACCTAGCGGTCCGATTCCCAATCCCAGTTTCATGCTTCGCGTTCTCCAGTCCAAGTTTCGCTGAATTATACGTTGTCACGCCAACGCATGAGGCCTTCCTGCGCGCAACTGGCAACGAGTTGCCCGTCTTGATCGTAAAATCGGCCGCTTGCCAATCCACGTCCGGATCCAGTCCACTCGACCGATTGCTCGAACAGTAGCCACTGATCAGCTCGAGTTTTTTGGTGAAACCACATGACATGATCGAGACTGGTGCCATCGAAATTCTGGTCTTGCCAACGCATCCCGTGCGGAAGAAGTACGTGATCGATGAGCGTACTGTCCGAGAGGTAAGCGAGTCCTGCCTCGTGGTGGACGGGCTCGGGAGTTAAGTCGTCTGCGACGCGCATCCACATGAGTTGATCATCAACTACGGGAATACCCCGTTCGCGGTTTGGAGGATTGATATACAAGATCTCGTATGGCCTTGTCCCACCGTCCCATTGGGTCTCGTTGCTTCGCCCCATATCGCGACTGAAATCGTCGTGGGTGTAGTTGGTTTCCTCCGGGCTTGGGACGTCGCGCATGGAGCGTGCCGCATACGACAAACCCGTCGTAGGCGGCGTAAAAGACGCGGTCATTCTGAAAAGTTCTTTATCCCGTTGCTGGGCCTGTATTTCGCGGACACTGAAGGTGCGGCCATCACGAATGACCGTTACGTTGTAAATGGTTTTTTGGTCGACATCGCCCGGACGAAGGAAGTAGGCATGTAGAGAGTGGATTGATCGACCGTCTGTCGGAAGGGTTCTCTGTGCGGCACAAACGGCTTGGGCTAAGAACTGACCCCCAAAAACGCGCCCACCTCTTTCAGGAGCCGTTGGCGCTTCGAACCGGAGAGTAGTGATCGGCGCAAGCTCCAAGAGTGCTCGAAAAGCGCCTTTGTTCGAACGACGTATCATGGAATAACGCTAACAGAGAAAGTTTTTGATCGCAGTCGCGTTTTGTTGTTGGCATCCTTCGAGCATGGCGTCACCCAGTTAGGAAAAGTTTGCTGGCTTTGATCGAATTAGGAGAAACCTTTCGCGACTAGCGCTCGGCTAGCGTCCCAAAACGAGGAGGTGCGATGGACATCTATCAAGAAACACCAGGGGCAAAGATGATTTACCTCATTCGGCGTAAACCGGATACCTCTCGAGAGGAACTGGTGATGCATTGGTTTGCAAACCATATGCCGCTTGTCGTCAACGGCCAACAAGAGGCGGCGAAGTCGGGGCAGCTGCACGCGACAAAGTACACGGTCTTTTTGTTCGATGCGGACCGTGAGGGTCATTATTCCTGGGACGGTATGGCTCAGTTGTGGTGGAACAAACCTCTCCAAAAACCGGTTGTCCCGTTCGGTACCGAGCCGACGGACATGTTCCAAGTTAAAGCGGAACCCTATGTACCCTGGGCGACTCGTGAATTTGTTGTGATGGACGGCCAGGGAGATCTGACAACGACGCCCAACCGGATGAATGCGGAATATCCTTGCACTCGTTCCGGATTTTTCCGCGTCAGTTTTCTGGTGAAGGCGCGTGCGCAGGTCGATTACGCTGCATTCTTTGATCATTGGCTACGCGTACACGTCCCCAACGTGAATAAGACGATGGAGAAGGTGGGTGGATTTCGCTACGTTGTGAGCCACAGCATTGACCCCGAACAAGAACAATATGCGGGTCTTGCGGAGCTATATTTTCACGACGCGAGCGGGTGGGACGAATACCGAGACACCATCGAACCGGACGGCATGGAAGCGTGGGTTGATGGAACCGGTATGCTTGTACTTCGGGGTCAGACGGAGATGGTAGGTATTCCATAATGCCCGGTGATATAGAGATTCGGGTTTGAGGCATACCTCTTAAACATGGCTGAAGCCAATCCGTCAGTTGATCGGTTGTTATTTTGTAGTTCCGTTCTCTTGATCGGGGTAGTGTGTTTATCCATCGCCACAGTTCCTGACCGTGCGGCTGCAGTCGTTGACGCTGCCTACCAATGGATTGCGGGTCGATTCGGACTTGCTTATCAGTGGATGACAATCGGAGCCACGGTCATAATGGCTGTGCTCGCTTTCGGTAGACACGGAAAATTACGTCTCGGCGGCGAATCCTCTCGCCCCACATACTCGACTTGGTCGTGGATGGGGATGCTTTTTTGTGCCGGCATCGGTGCAGGCCTCCTGTACTGGTCGACCATTGAATGGGCCGCCTACCTCGATTCGCCACCCTTTGGACTCGCGCCGAACTCTGTCCAAGCGTGGGAATGGGCTTCCACGTACGGAATCTTCCATTGGGGGTTGTCTGCCTGGTGCTTGTACTGCCTCCCAACCGTGGCAATCGCGGTTCCCTACTACCGGCGTCGGATACCGTATTTACGCTTGTCGACATCTCTGGTTGGACTTTTTGGTGATGACGTTGTCCAGCGCCCGTTGGGGAGATTCGTAGATTTTGTCTTCATCGTCGCATTGGTGGGTGGTACGGGAACGTCTTTGGGCTTGGCGACGCCGATGATAGGTGCCTGTATCAGTCGGCTATTGGGAGTCGAAGAGGCCTTTGCGATTGACGTTGGGGTCGTGGGCATTGCCGTGATTCTCTTTGGTGCAAGTGTTTATGTCGGTCTTGATCGAGGCATCAAGCGCCTAAGCGATCTGAACGTAAGCCTGGCTGGTGCATTTTTGCTTTTCGTCCTCATCGCAGGACCAACGCTATTTATATTAAAAGTTGGCACGAACAGTGTCGGACTGATGTTGCAAGAATTTTTTCGAATGAACACGTGGACAGACCCGATCTTAGAGACTGGGTTTGTCGAAGATTGGTCTGTCTTTTATTGGGCGTGGTGGATCGCGTACGGTCCATTTATGGGCCTCTTCGTGACCCGGATATCGAAAGGGAGAACACTCAAACAACTTATCGTCGGGATGGTGGGTTTCGGGACTTTGGGTTGTGCCGTCTTTTACGTTGTCGTTGGCAATACCGCTATGTGGATGGACATGGAGGGGCTAGTCGATGTTCGAGGTTTGATCAACCAAGGGCAGAATGGATCCGCAATTGCACAGGTTATAGCCGCATTACCGCTTGACCCCCTCCCATTGATCGCCTTCATTGTAATCGCGTGGATATTTGTGGCCACGACCTATGATTCAGCTTCATACGCCATTGCTTCATCGGCGACGCGCAATCTTGTGGAGGGTTCCAACCCTGCCCGATGGCACCGCGTTTTCTGGGCGTTTGCGCTGGCGGTTTTACCGATCACGCTAATGATTTTGGATGACTTAAGAGCGGTGAAATCTGCCGTGTTGGTTGTTTCGTTACCGCTACTGGCTATCGGCGTGATCATGACCGTCTCCTTATTCCGAACATTGGAAGTAAATACCGAGCAATAACGGTCGCTCGGGTCATGTCACGACAGGGCACCCCTCAACGACAAAAACAAATAGCTCCTCAGCACTAGAGATTTCGGTAGCCGAAAGCTTGTCTCGTTCGCTAATCCCTCGGACCCGCAGGTTGCGAATACCCTCCCTCGGTTTGCGACTGAACACTGTCGGATTGGAGCTGCCAATTGCGCCGTTTCATGCACACGCGTTTTTTGAAATGCGTCCCGGCGCGCGTCATTCGCTTGCAGATTACTTCGTTGTCATCCTTAACTGCCGCTCGCTCGCTCGTTGGATTCTTGGACGATTTCTCTTGATCCTGTTCATCTCCGAATGTAGTGGTCGCCACTAAAATTGCCGCGATTCCGAAAACGGCGAACTTCATGTTATTCCCAATCATTTCTTGAAGGTGTGTTTTATAACATGGCCTTCCATCGGAATTGAGGTTTTGGCGTTGTCCGTCAAAGGCCACTAAGCGATGGGTAAATGAACGGTCGCGGTCCCGAACACTCGGGTCTCTTCCTGTGCGTTCAGAATGGTCAAATCCAATACGACCTCGCCGAGTTCCTCGTCGATGTCGGTAACGACTGCCGTTACGGTGTGCTCATGGTCGGCGAGTACGGGCGCTCTAAATACGGTATCGATGTGCTTGATCTTTCCTCGTGGTGCCCAACGGTGAATCATGCTGGTTAGAAACCCCATGCCCATGATCCCTGGGACCAGGGCGCCAGGCAATCCTTGAGCTCGAGCTTTGCTGTGGTCCTCGAACCTTCCGCTGCCGGAATATCCAACTGCATGAGCAAAACTACGTGTTGCTTGGAGCGATGTATCGGGTTGCCAGGGGGTGATTTCGTCTCCGAACACGACGTCGCCGATGGTTTGTACGGTCATTTGTCGGGTCGCTCCCTGATGACCTGGCGCGAATCCGTTGTGGCAAGGTGTTCGCCGCTGTCATCGTATAATTGCATTCGGGAAACCAGAAAGATCATCCGCCCAGACCTACCGCTCTTGGCATAGATATCGTGCAAATGGGTTTTACCCGTGAGCTTTATACCAGGACGAACGGGCTTGATGCAGGCGACGGCTTTACCGCCATCCATGGAAATGCCGCCGAGTTTCGGAAAGTCGATAGGTAAACGACGACCGGACGCGAGGCTTGCTAGGATCGGGGCACAAGCTTCGAAATTGGGGTCTGTGGTATCGATAAACTCTGATCGAGTTTCTCCTGAAGTCTTCGCGACTGTTGCGGACTGCTCGGCGTCGATCACGAAACCGGTTCGGTCGAACTCGAGGTCCAGGAACTTGGACCTCAAATCATCGATATCGGTCATGTGCATGTCTCCTGATTGACCCAGGGGTTGGATTGCAACGTCACACTGAACATCCTGCCGCGGATCAGGTCAATCGGCGACGGCCTGAGCCAGGCGTTCTGTGGCTTCGGCAAAATCTTCCATAAAGTTGTACACCACCGTCCGTACTGCGACAGATTCATTCATCAGGCCGACGCCTTGTCCGACGAAATAATTCGCCAAACGCCGGGCTCCGGGATGATCGGTTTGTGCAAGCTTATCTATTTTGCGGAAGGCGGCCGCGGCTACGACACCCTGTAGCGGCATCGGTAATGGTTCGGGACATTCTTCTGCCGTCCACGCGTCGGTCCAGGCGGATCGAAGTTGTCGGGTGTATTTCCCGGTGCGACTTTTGGAACGAACCGTTTGGCGCGAGTTGGCGACAAGCATTTTTTCTTTCACGATCGGCAGGGTCTCTGCCTCCGCCGTGGTTAACCATACGGAACCTGTCCATGCTCCGTGGGCGCCCATGGCCATGCAGGCAGCCATTTGACGGCCGGTGACGATGCCGCCCGCTGCTAACACGCATACGTCGTATTCTTTGATCGCGTCAAGGACTTCGGGTACTAGGACCAGCGTTGATACTTCGCCGCAGTGGCCTCCCGCCTCCGTGCCAGCGACGATAACCACGTCTACGCCTGCCTCGGCGTGTTTCACCGCATGTTCCTTTGCACCAGCGAGTGCTCCGACGACGATTCCGCGTTCGCGGGCCATGGACATCATGTAAGTGGGTGGTACGCCGAGCGCGTTGACGACCATCTTAACGGGATGTGCAAATGCCGATTCGAGAATCTCCGTCGCGCCGGCCTGGCGCATGTTGTCGCCGACTCCACCGCGAATGACTCCAGTCCATAGGTCCCCAGTATCAATATCGTGCTGAGCTAACAGCCCCTCGATGTACCGTTTGTGCTCGGTTGGAATTCGGTCTTCAAGTTCTTCCTTCGACAGTCCTTGATCTTTGTTATCCATGCTTGTCGGCACGAGTAGATCAACTCCGTAAGGTTTTCCGTTAACGTGTTCGTCGATCCAAGTCAGTTCAATATCGAGTGTTTCAGGTGTATGGCCGGCTGCGCCTAGCACGCCAAAGCCACCCGCGTTACTGACTTCTGCAATTACGTCTCGACAATGACTAAATGCAAACAATGGGAATTCGATCCCCAACAAATCGCAAATTTTTGAGTTCACTTCTGATCCCCTTCTCGGTCTCGTATAAGCTATCACACGTTAGGACGGCGTCATTGAAACGCGGAACGACCTATTTTTGCGGGCTAATGGGCACTTTGGGAGAGTGTTGAGTGACGGGACCAATCGCATTGGTGACGTCTGCGAGTAGATGCCCATACAGCCTTTTGCCTTTGGATTGAGACGTAAGCATAGGGAATAGCGTTGTCAGCAAAACGAACGGGAGGAATCGGGTGATCACACCAAGCGATAAGCACAAGAACGATATCTACGGGGACCTCAATAAAAAAAATACGGATGAGCCAGCCATACCCGCAGCGACTGTCGTACTGCTACGCGACGGTGCGGATGGTGTCGAAGTGCTGATGTTGCGGAAGAACGCTCGGATCGACTTTGGTGGAATGTGGGTTTTCCCGGGAGGTCGAATCGATCCAGGTGATTACCAGGGAGGGGATGATCTCGAAGCCGCGGCTCGCTGCGCTGCGTCCCGTGAGGCACAGGAAGAAGCCGGGATATTGCCGTCGTCAAACCAATTTGTTTGGTTCGCGCATTGGACGCCTCCCGCGAGTACGGCTCGACGATACGCGACGTGGTTTTTTGCCGCCGAAGCGGAAATCGATGAACCCATCAAAGTTGACGGCGGGGAAATAGAGGAACATGCCTGGATCAACCCTACGGCAGCGTTGGCGAAACACAGGGCAGATGAAATTGATTTAGCACCGCCCACCTGGGTGACCCTATACGAACTTTCAAGGTATCAACCGACGGCCGCGGTTCTCAAGCACCTGGCGTCGCGCGAACCAAAAATCTACGAAACCCACGTCGCGGAGAGATCCGACGGTGTCCGTGTCGCAATGTGGCACGGCGATGTTGGTTACGTGAGCTGGGATCCTAATTTGGACGGCGATCGCCATCGTCTGGTGATGGCGCGTGGCGGGTTTACCTTCGAAAATACCGTCGAAAACTATTAGCCCTAACGAATCGAAGTTAGCCCGCGAGGACCATCGCGGCCGCTTTCTCTCCTATCATAATGGCGGGTGCGTTGGTGTTCCCTGAAACCAACGTGGGCATCACCGAGGCGTCCGCAATCCTCAAGCCATCGATTCCACGAACGCGTAGTTGATCGTCGACGACGGCGTATGGGTCGCTACCCATTTTGCAGGTCCCTACCGGATGGAAAACGGTGCTTCCCGCGGCACGGCAGAAATTTAAGATTTCCTCGTCGGAATCGCACGTTGTGCCGGGATATAACTCGCTGTCGCAAAATTTTCGTAGGCTGGGGGCGGCACCGACTCGACGGGCGATCCGCATGCCTTCGACCAACGCGTCTCGGTCGACCTGTTCGGAAAGAAAGTTGGGCCTGATTGCGGGCGAAGCCTCTGGATCATTGCTTTGGATGTGGATCGAGCCCCGACTTTCGGGACGTAATTGACAGACGGACAAGGTCATGCCCGGTTCCTTTTCGAGGGCACCTCGACGGGCATTGCGCGCATAACTGGCGTGGGCAAAGTGGAATTGAACATCGGGCGAATCGAGCTCATCTCGAGTCCGAACGAAACCGTGCGCAATCCCGGCCGTATAGGTCATGACCCCACGACGGGCGAGTGCGTATTTTGCGGCTTCGCCGATTAGTTTAAGCGGACGCGTGTCTTGATTGAGCGTCGTGCTCCCTTTCACTCTCCAAGCGATGCTGCTTGCATAATGATCCCGATAGTTCTCTCCAACGCCAGGTAGCTCATGCGCAACGTCGATATTGTGTTTGCGTAACAAGTCGGGGTTGCCGATACCGGATAGTTCAAGTAATTGCGGCGATTGGACGGCTCCGGCACACAACACCACTTCGCGGTTAGCGCGTGCTTCAAGCGCTCGACCCGTGCCACTGTATTGGATCCCCACCGCGCGGTCATTCTCCAAGAGAATGCGATGCACTTGTGCATGGGTCGCTATGTGTAAATTTTTCCGGCGGCGGGCCGGTCGTAGAAATGCGCGGGCAGTGCTGTGGCGTCGACCACGCAATTGGGTGACCTGGTAATAGCCGAACCCTTCCTGCGACACGCCGTTGTAGTCAGGTGTTTTGGGGTAGCCACTTTCGACCCCGGCTTCAATAAACGCATCCAGTAATGGATGGTGTTCGATCATATCGGCAACGTTTAACTCCCCACCCGATCCGCGGAACTCGTCTTCGCCTCGTTCGAAGTTTTCAGATTTTTTGAAAAAAGGGAGGACCTCGTCATACGACCACCCACGGTTTCCCAATTGAGCCCACGTGTCGTAATCCAGTGGCTGACCACGAACGTACAACATCCCGTTGATCGAGCTCGATCCGCCGAGAACCTTACCGCGGGGAATGGGAATCTGACGATTGGCCGTGCCTTCTTCGGGTTCGGTGTTGAAACACCAATTGAGGCTCGGATTGTCGATCATTTTCCAGAAGCCTACTGGTATATGAATGAGCGGGTTCCAGTCCCTTCCGCCCGCCTCAACCAGCAGGACCTTGGTTCCAGCGTTTTGGCTCAATCGGTTGGCGACAACACAACCAGCTGATCCCGCACCGATCACGATATAGTCATATTCCGCCACGCCCGCTCCTTTTCGTGTTTTTGCAACGTACTATGGTGTGCAGGGACAGGTTGGAGAAGAGTCATGCTTAGTGCAAGTGAGGTTGAACATTATCGAGAGCAAGGATACGTGGTTCCCGACTTCCGCTTGCCCGATGGCACGGTAAACGCCATTCGGGCCCACCACGAACGCCTCTTAAGCAGTCACCCAGAGTTTGTCGATTACTGCCCCGCGTTGCTCATTCACGATACCGGCTTCCTTAACTATGCGCGTAATGATGAGATTCTCGATATGGTTGAGCAGCTCATTGGTCCTGACATTGC
>CAJWCW010000043.1 GCA_913030615.1 uncultured Gammaproteobacteria bacterium
CCGCCCTATACGCCGTCCAGCCCGATGAAATACGCGCCTTCCCGATCGGACGTGAAAGATGCCGTCGCCCAATTATTGGCCGCCAACAATCCCGTTATTTGGGCGGGTCAGGGAGTGCTGTACGCAAAAGCCACTGACCAGCTAATGGAACTCGCTGAACTGACACAAATTCCCGTCATCACGACCATGCAGGCAAAAAGTGCCTTCCCCGATGATCACGCCCTGGCGTTGGGTTCGGCCAATAGAACCGCCCCTAAAAGTGTCTTCAAGTGGCTGGGAACAGCCGATACCGTCTTCGCGGTCGGTTCCGGTCTCACTCGAACAACCTTTGGTATCGATATCCCTCCGGGGAAATTTATGATCCAGGCGAATATTGCTGCCGAAGATATAAATAAAGACTATGCCATCGACATCGGTCTCGTCGGGGACGCAAGACTAACCCTCGAATTGATGATCGACGAAGTCAAAGGCGCGATAGGAGAAGACGGGCGCGAGACCAATTCGGCCCTTGTCGAATCGATTGCACAGACCCGGAAAGAGTGGCTCAACGAATGGGCTCCTTTGCTCAATAGCGATGAAGCTCCCGTAAATCCATACCGAGTCATCCACGAAATCAATCGCACCCTGGACCACGGTAATAGCGTTGTCACGCATGACGCGGGAAATCCAAGGGACCAAATCATGCCGTTCTATAAAGCTTCGACCCCGCATGGATACATCGGCTGGGGTAAAACCACGCATCTCGGGTACGGGATTCCTCTGGTGATGGGAGCGAAAATGGCACACCCAGAACGATTCTGTATGAACTTCATGGGCGATTTAGCTTTTGGACACACTGGAATGGAAATCGAAACCGCGGTGCGCGCTCAGATCCCCATCACAACCGTCGTGGTCAACAACCTCACGATGGGCGGTTACGACAAAAGCATGCCGGTGGCTATGGAAAAATACGGCGCTGGTAACCAGTCGGGAGACTATGCGGGCGTTGCCCAAGCACTTGGGGCGAAAGGGATTCACGTCACGACCGCCGACGAGATCGCACCGGCGATTGAAGAAGCCCAGCGAGCGAACCAAGAAGGCGAAACCGTTGTGATCGAGGTGCGTACTCGACAAGACACTCGATTTTCCGTGTATCCAGATTTACTCGCGCCACCATCACCCGAGTAATCACTTTCCACGGGGGGGACACACGGGTTGGAATTCATACGACTGAAGCCTTGTGCGGAGGCTAAGTTCTTTAGTTCCTATGGCGGACTACAGCAGCTACGGCAACGAGAACCATGCTGAGCAAAACAATGGGGATATCCAACCAACGAGAATAAGGTGTGAGGCCCCTCATCGCTGCCACCTCTCCCACAAGAACACCTTGTTCGAACTGCGGTAATTTACTGACCACCTTCCCATTGGGCGCTACGATCGCGGTAATCCCGTTGTTAGTCGCTCGCAACAAATACCGTCCGTTCTCTAGCGCCCTCATCCGTGCAATTTGCATGTGCTGCATGGGTCCAATCGACCGACCGAACCAAGTATCGTTACTGATATTAACAATCAGATCGGCCCCTGCAGCGTCGGTTGCCACCATGCGCGAATAGACGACTTCGTAACAAATCGCGATGGCGACTTTGAGACCCGCCGCGACGACCAGTGCTTGCTGTTTTGGTCCCCCGCGCGCTGTCGACATGGGAAGATTGAAAAACGTGATCACGCCTCTCAAAACTCCCTCGAACGGGACAAATTCGCCGAACGGTACCAATTTCCGCTTGATGTATCGCCCCGAACCATCGCCAACGACAACAGCAGCGTTATGGTGAACGTAGCCGTCTTCCGAGACGCTTTCTAGCACCGGCACGCCTAGTATTAACGCGCCTTTGGCTCTATCCGCCATGCCGCTGAGGTAGGTCAGTGCCTGTGTGTATGGCACAGTAATGGCCGCTTCTGGCCAGATCACCAAATCGTTATCCCAGGCTTCTTCCGATAACGTTGCATACCGATCAAGTATTGGCTGAACGCTTTCGGGGAGCCACTTCGTTTCCTGCGCAATGTTGCCCTGCACCAGAGCAACACTGAATCGCTTTGCCGGCGATACCCAGGTTTGATCATAAATTACCCAGGCCACAAGCCACGGCACAGCGGCAACAATAAGCAGGGGCGGCCGCTTCCAGGCTTCGAAAACACAGAGAGCCGATCCCAGACCCGCGACGCCCACGAGTATCACCCCACCGATCGGTGCAAGCGAAGCCAGTGGGGTATCCAACAACGCATAACCGATGAAAAGCCATGGAAAACCCGTGAAAAGCCATGTGAGCAACCACTCGCCCAACGCCCAAATAGCGACAAAGCTCATGACATCAATCACCGGACGACCCGTACGTACGGAAAACCAACACCACCCATATGCCCCCGCAAAAAGTGCCATTCCGCTAACAAAAACGGCAACGAGCATCAGCGCTAACGGGATCGGTGCTTGGCCATGCACGTGGATGCTGACGTAAATCCAGGATGTGCCAACCGCGTATTTCCCGACACCGAAAAGCCACGCCCAAAGGAAGGCACGTCGACCAGTCTCCGCCTTCTTGATAACGATATATAGCAACACCGCAGAAACTAACGCGATCACCCACGAATTGAACGGCGCAAATCCGAGGGGATAGATCGCGCCCGCGAATAATGCCGCGGCGCCCATTACCTTGCGATATAAGGGTTTCAGCTTCGTGGGCAAGTGAGGTGCAGCAGCCGAATGCGCCGGCTGTCGGCGTTCAATACTTTGAACACGAAACCTTCAACAACCACCGTTTCCTCGCGCTTGGGCAGATAACCAAACTCTTTCGCAACGATCCCTCCAATCGTGTCGAACTGCTCCGCGTCAAAGTGCGTACCAAAATATTCATTGAAGTCTTCAATGGTCGTGATGCCTTTAACGGTGAAGCTGCGCTCGTCGAGCTCCTTGATAAAACTGTCGTCATCGATATCGTGCTCGTCTTCAATATCACCAACAATCTGTTCAAGCACGTCTTCGATTGTGACGACGCCTGATACGTGCCCGTACTCATCGATAACAACCGCCATATGGTTCCGAGTCGATCGAAATTCTTGAAGTAAGTCGTTTAACCGCTTGCTTTCAGGAACCACCGAAGCTGTGCGAATGATGTCTTTGATGTCAAAATCATCCCAGTCATCTTCCAATGTCCAAGGCAAGATGTCTTTCGCATGCAAAATCCCTTTTACATCGTCCAAATCGTCACCAATCACAGGAAATCGAGAGTGTTTTTGTTCAATCACGAACGGCAAGAATTCCTCGAGCCGCGCGTCAACGTTCACGCTTGCCATCTGTGAACGGGGGATCATGATATCCCTCGCTCGCATATCGGCTACCTGCAACGCGCCATAGATAATGTTGAGGGCGTCAGAATTTAAGAGCTCGCGGGCGGCAGCTTCGCGCAAAAGATCCTCAAATCCGAGATGTTCCGCATCAAGCTCTGCCGCAAACAAGTCGTTTAACCATTCGCGCCATCGTGGGCGCTTTTCTTCAATTTCAATCATGAGACTCGTACGGATCAGCTATGCCAAAACTTCCTAGAATTTCGATTTCACGTTGTTCCATTAATGACGCTTGATTCTCCTCACAATGATTAAACCCGCGCAAGTGCAACACTCCATGGACGACCATGTGAGCGTAGTGATCGGCCACCGATTTCGACTGCGTTTCCGCTTCCGCCTCCACCACCGGAGCACATATTGCGATGTCGCCAAGGGAATCCGAAAGTTCACTGACGAATGAGAGTACGTTGGTGGCGTGGTCCCTTGAACAAAATCGAAGATTAAGCTCTCGACCTTCATCTTCGCCAACGACCCTTATGCAGACGGTACCTGGATCACCCTCCATCGCAGCTTTAGCGTATTCGCAGAGATGGTCCCCGTTGGGAACATTCGTATTGCTCCCGAGTTGAACGTCAACCGGATCGTTAGCTACCTGAGCCACTGATATCGCTCCGTTGCTCAAGATCCGGCTTCCCTGATGAACGCAGCGCGTCCTCTCGCGCATACGCTTCGACGATACGCTGTACTAGCGGATGGCGAACGACGTCCCTACTGTCAAAGCGAGTAAAACTTAATCCCTTCACGTCTTCGAGAACGCGAAGTACATGGATTAACCCAGACCGCTGACCGCTTGCTATCGGAAGGTCAATTTGAGTCACGTCTCCGGTAATCACCGCAGTCGACCCAAAACCAATTCGTGTTAAGAACATCTTCATTTGTTCAAGCGTCGTGTTTTGGGCTTCGTCAAGAATAATGAACGAATTATTAAGCGTGCGACCGCGCATGAAAGCCAGTGGCGCCACCTCAATCACGTTCCTTTCGATATATTTATTGACCCGATCAACACCGAGCATCTCATAAAGAGCGTCGTAAAGAGGACGCAAATAAGGGTCAATTTTCTGAGAAAGGTCTCCGGGTAGAAACCCGAGTTTCTCGCCGGCTTCTACCGCCGGTCGAACAAGTAAAATGCGACTAACGCTTTTATTTTCCAGCGCCTCGACCGCGCATGCCACACCCAGGTAGGTTTTACCGGTTCCGGCCGGCCCTACGCCAAAATTGACGTCGTATTGACGAATGCGTTCAACGTACCGTATTTGGTTCGCGCCACGGGGTTTAATCGGTTTCCGACGCGTCGTGACCAAAGCCCCGTCGTCCTGCTCGTCCATTTGACGTCGAGCGACCAAATCTTCCACGCCCGCTTCTTGCAGGAACAAATGCACAGTATCTGGGTCAAGCGTGTTGGCCTCGCGCGTTTCAACGTATAGCTGGGACAACAGCGCGCTACCTGCTTGCACCCCGTGTTCAGGCCCCGTGATCTGAAACACATTTCCTCGGTTGCGTATATTTATTCCAAGGCGTTTCTCTAAATGCTTGATATTTTGATCAAACGGGCCGCAAAGGGCCGCCAAACGGCGCGAATCGTTAGGTTCCAGATTTAAGTTTGTGGTCAATGGGACCACGCGCGACTCATCACTCAAGTCGTTTTGATGTCCAATCCCTGAACCGCCAAGCATATCGATGAGAATTCGTCTGTCAAATCGACGTTCACGTCATTTCCTCGAATCGGTATCCCCATCACAAAAGCTCGAATTAATGAACTAGAGGCCCCTATCGGCTCATAAAACATTTAAAAATGGGTGTCACGCTTTGAGTCGCCCACGCAAGGAATTCGGTAGCGCTTCCTCAATCACGACGTCAATGAACGCGTCTTTCGTACTGCCACGAAAATTTACGACGCGATTATTTTGGGTCCGTCCTTGAAGTTCTCCAGGGTCCTTTCGAGAAGGACCAGTCACCAAGATCCTTTGGGCACTCCCAACCATACCTAGTGCGTGCCGCCGAGCCTGTTTGCGAAGTTGGTCCTGCAATATCGAAAGGCGGTGCTGTTTGACCTCCATTGGCGTTGCATCTGGCAGGGACGCCGCTGGCGTCCCTGGGCGCGGACTGTATATGAAGCTGAAAGACACATCGAAATCCAACGATCGAACCAACTCCATGGTGTCTTCAAAATCTTCGTCGGTCTCGCCTGGGAATCCAACGATAAAATCTGACGAAAGATAGATATCGGGGCGGGCCTTCCGAATGTTTCGTATGAGCGACTTGTATTCCAACCTCGTGTGGCGTCGTCTCATTCTAGCGAGTATGCGATCCGAGCCAGACTGGACAGGTAAATGCAAGTGACTAACAAGTTCCGGAACGTCGCGATAGGCTTCAACCAGGTTGTCCGTAAATTCAACCGGATGGGACGTGGTAAAGCGAATTCGATCAATTCCTTCAACACGGGCCGCTTCGCGAATCAACTCGGATAAATCTGCCACCCCGCCGTTGATCGGACCACGGTATGCGTTGACATTTTGCCCAAGAAAATTAATCTCTCGGACGCCTTGTCGAGCGACGTCAGCGACTTCGCGGAGCACATCATCCATCGGTCGACTAACCTCGTGCCCTCTCGTGTGTGGTACGACGCAAAAACTGCAGTACTTGTTGCATCCTTCCATGACAGAGATGTACACAGAAGGTCCACCCACGTTCGGTGTCGGAAGGTGATCAAATTTTTCGATTTTGGGAAAGCTAACGTCAACGACAGCGATTCCCGACTCCCGAAACTCATCAATCATACCGGGGAGCCGGTGCAGCGTTTGCGGGCCAAATACGACGTCAACGAACGGAGCCCTAGTGGCAATTGCAGCGCTCTCTTGACTTGCCACACATCCCCCAACACCGATAATGACGTCGGGGCGTTCGGCTTTCAGACGTCGCCACCTACCCAATTGATGGAATACTTTCTCTTGAGCTTTCTCCCGTATAGCGCAGGTGTTCAAGAGAATGACGTCCGCGTCGTGTTCCGTCCCAACGAGCGTCGCGTTATGAGTCTCAGCGAGCAGATCCGCTATTCGAGACGAGTCGTACTCGTTCATCTGGCAGCCTTGGGTTTTTAGATAAAGCTTCATTTAATCTCTAACCACAGACCCTGATCCGGCGGGCGATTATAGGGCACCTTGAAATCCTCAGCATCGACTATACTAATAGGGGTAAGACACGCACGAAATTTTCAATGGCAGACGATCAAAAACATATCTATCGGATCTATTTCCACAATTCAGGGCAGATCTATGAGGTCTATGCCCACTCGATTTACCAGAGTGATCTATTTGGTTTCGTCGAAATCGAAGATTACGTTTTCGGAGAAAAATCACAGATGGTGATTGATCCTGGCGAGGATAAACTTCGCAATGAATTCGCGGGAGTACAACGGAGCTTCATTCCACTCCACTCGATCGTTCGCGTCGACGAAGTGGAAAAGGAGGGTACCGCCAAGATCACGGACGGTGCCGGCGCAACCGTAACGCCCTTTCCTCTCCCCATGCCCGGCAAGAAGGGCTAAAAGTTTGTTCGCCCACCGCACGTTGCGTCTTGCGGGACGGAGCACCAGAACAATAACTGGTTAGTATTACTGTGGTATGGAAAAGATGGCGATCGTAATTGTCGGTGGTGGACACGCCGCCGGTCAGGCGGCCGCGAGTATCCGGCAAGAGGGCTTCGAGGCCGAGCTAATTCTGATTGGTGCAGAACCCCATATTCCATATCAAAGGCCACCCCTTTCGAAACAGTACCTCGCCGGCGAGCAACCACTCGACAAGGTCTTGTTGAGGCCCGAGAAATTTTACGCCGATCGCTCAATTGACGTTCGAACCGGCATAACGGTCGAAAATATTGATCGCGACGCCCAGTTCGTGGCCTGCAGTGACGGATCTCTGGTCGCCTATGATCAGCTACTGCTTGCCACCGGTAGTCGTGCCCGTCGACCTAATCTACCTGGAATCGATCTGGATGGCGTACACACGCTTCGTACCATTGCAGACGTCGACAAAATCCGAACGGATATGGAGAACGCGTCGCATTTAGTGATCGTCGGCGGTGGTTACATAGGTCTCGAAGTCGCCTCCGTCGCGGCAACCGCAAAAAAAGAGGTGACTATTCTGGAGATGGAGGGCCGTATTCTTGAACGCGTCACTCACCCGGTTATGTCAGCGTTCTATCACGAATTGCACGCTGCAAAGGGCGTTGACATACGGACAAGAGCACGTGCTTCGGAATTCGTCGGCGATGGACGGATAGAGAAAGTGCTTTGCGCAGATGGAACCACCGTCGATGCGGATTTAGTCATCGTCGGCATCGGCGTAGTACCCAATGTGGAAGTGGCTTTTGATGCTGGTCTCGCTTGTGACAACGGTATTGTTGTGGATGAACGGTGTGTCACCAGCGATCCTTCAATTTTCGCTGCAGGTGATTGCACGAATCATCCAAACGCGTTGTTGGACAGACGTCTGCGCCTTGAATCGGTGCCTAACGCCATGGAACAGTCACGTGTCGCGGCTAGCAACCTTACGGGCGGCGATAAGCGGTACGCGAGTATTCCGTGGTTTTGGTCCGACCAATACGACCTCAAGTTACAGATGGTCGGGTTTTCATCCGACGGTGACGAATCAATTACTCGTGGGGAACCCGAAACCCATGAGTTTGCGATGTTTCACTTTCACGATGGCAAAGTCGTAGCAGCAGAAGCCGTCAATTCACCGCGCGAATTCATGGTCGCGAAACAACTCATCGGAAAGACTGTCGACGTGAACGCGTTGTCGAATCCTGCGGTTGATTTAAAGTCGCTTCTCGAATAGCCCAAGGGCCGCGTTTACAACGCACAGTCCAAGCTTCATGGCCACAAAAAATAATGAATTCCGATTCAGGCATCTTGCGACGTCCGGCCTTCGGGAGATGTTTCTACGAAACGCCCAAAAGGTCGGCGTTGATTAGCGCCAATGACTGACGCGCATGTGAAAGAGAGCGATACGCTCGATCCCCGCCTGAAGGACAGGCTTAAGGAAAGCAACCGCCCAAAAGAGGGCTATGTCTTTTGTCTAGCCTGTTCCCACGTGCTAGCGCATGCACAAGACCGCTTAAATATCGATGGCTCGCACAAACACGTCTTTAGCAATCCGCACGGCTTCATGCACCACTTCGGTTGTTACCAAGAAGCGCTAGGCTGTGCGATCGAAGGGCCCGCCGTGGCCGCGGATAGTTGGTTTCCCGGCTATCTTTGGCGCCTAGCCATGTGCGCCGACTGTGGGCAACACATTGGCTGGCTGTTTGAGCATGACGACCATTTTTACGGCCTCTTGCTGGACAAAATTCAGACGGGGTAAGTGTTCCAACGTCATTTCCTTTCAATCTGCCCAATTGGCGCTATTCGATCGGCCGATAGCACCAATGCCACGGTTCATAGACCACCCCGTAAGCGTTACTACGCGGGTATGACAGCACAAACTGGTGGTCGACAGCAGATGCGACGAGCCAGCGAAAGGCTTGGGTTTCCTCAAACAACTCAGTCAAGGGATCAATTCCTGGACTCGTCACGTCGACTGCACATCCTCCTTGATGTTCGCTATATCCTGGAGCCGCGATACGGGTAAGAATTTCGCTGATCGATTCTCCCGACTCAACTTTGCGTTGAATTAAATCCGCTTGGTACTCAAGCGAGCGGTATGCAGAAACGAGCTGTACGGTCACCCCATCTAATGACGCTGCTTCTACCAATCCCGTCCATGCGTTCGCCGCTTCCATACGCAACCGTTGCGGTCGATCAAAGACGTCAACGCCGATGTCGACCAAGTCGTCGGGCGTCTGCTGTTGAACGAGCCCCGTTCGGGCGGCGTAATCCGAAGGGATGCCGAGTCTCTGATGTTGATCCACGATGACGTTTGATTCAGTCACTGATCGGAAAACTCACTCCTTCGACATCAAGTTTCAAGAACGCGAACCCTTGATCATCTCACTGCCTATTGAACCTTCTGTTCGCAACTCATCAATGTCTTCTGCCGAAAGTCCGAGGTCTTCCGCAAGTACCTCGTCTGTGTGCTCACCCAATAGCGGAGCGGCTTCGATCGCGACGTGGCTCTTCGACATGCGCGCTGGCCAACCAAGTAACTGGACTTTCCCGTGAACCGCGTGTTCAACGTCATGTACGAAGTCGCGCTCCACCAAATGGGGATCGGTAAATAATTCGTTCGTTTCATACACTTGACTCGCACACACACCCTCCTCCGCTAACGCAGACATACATTCCTTTTTAGTGTGCGACCGTGTCCATGACCCTATTTCCTCGAACAACAGATGGCGATTTTCATGACGGGCTTGCGCCGTACTGAAGCGAGGATCCGAGAGTAGCTCCGGCTGGCCCAACGCACAGCAGACCGCACTCCACATCCTCGGGTTTACGGCCATTACAAAAACATAGTCGTTTGGACCACCCGGGGAACAGGGATATAAGGAAACAAATGGATTCTCACCGTTGCCCGTACGAGGCGTAGCGACCTGACCAAACCTTGTCCTCGATACGGCCGTGCGTAAGTAATAAGTCATTGCTTCCTGCATCGATAATTCAATGAGCTGGCCTTCCCCCGTTTTTAGTTTTTGCGCATACGCAGCCGAGATTGCCAGCGCCGCCTGTACTCCGGTACCGGCATCTCCCATCGTAGGACCTGGACGCATCGGCGGGCCGTCGGGTTCACCTGTAATCGAAAAGGCACCCGCTGCCGCCTGAGCGACCATGTCCATACATTTGAAGTGTGCGTATGGACCCGATGTACCAAACCCCTTGATCCTCACATAAATGATCTCTGGATGGACTGTCCGCATGACGTCGTAGCCAATATCCAGTTTTTCGACTACTCCAGGCCCATAGTTTTCAACAAACACGTCATAACGCGGCACCATTTGTAGCAATAAATCGCGTCCCTTTTCCGAACTGAGGTCGAACGTCACACTGCGCTTGTTGCTGTTCCAATTAACGAAATACTCCGAATCGACGCCGTCATTTCTGCCAACGCCTCTACCGGGATCGCCGACTTCGGGCTGTTCGATCTTAACGACGGTAGCGCCCAACCACGCGAGCGACTGCGTGCACGCCGTCCCCGCCTCCCACTGCGTCATGTCAAGAATCCGCAATCCATCCAAGGCTGCCATGACCTCTCCTTTCGTCAACTGCGTAGCAACCTAGGGCGGCGCGTTCTGATAAGCAAGTGTTCGGGCTGAAGCATGCATGAGACCCTATGACAAGGCAGTCGATTACGACCCCTATGTTACGATGCCGCGATGCAGCAACCCCCCAACAATGCCGCATCTCATGCGGAAACCAATCGTGCAACCATAGAAATACAGAAAGAATATCTGCACTTTTCCGCCGCGCATTTCACGATCTTTTCCGCGACCGAGCGAGAAAACCTTCACGGCCACAACTTTCAGGTCGAAGCCATCTTAGACGGCGAGATCGGCGACGACGGACTATGCTTTGATTACAACGAAATCAAGAATCGACTGAAGACCCTTTGCAACGAACTCGATGAAAAGGTGCTACTGCCTGAGCAGTCCCCCTATTTAACTATCGCACGTGACGAGGATTACGTTGTCGCGACGTTCGGCGTTGAACGCATCCCGTTCCTACCACGCGACGTTTCGACCCTGCCACTGCGCAACATTACCGTGGAGGAACTCGCGCATTGGTTTATATCCTGCATCGTCGGCGATACATCATTTAGGGAGTTACCCATCGACTCTCTCACTATCCGTGTAGCTTCGGGGCCGGGTCAATGGGCGTCATCGAGCTGGGCTCCATGACTAAGCTTTTGCTGATCACAGGAGCCAGCGCGGGCATTGGACTCAGCACGGCTTCCCGTTTTCTATGTGACGGTTACACCGTGGCCAATCTTTCGCGACGCCCTTGCCCGCTCGAAGGGGTACACCAGCTTAGCTGTGATCTCGCTCAACACGATTTTCTCGAAAAGATTCGCTCCACCCTCGAGTTATTGCTGTCTCAAGCTGATCGCGTCTCGATTATTCATAACGCATCGCGACTCTCGAACGATACCGCGACCAATACGGCGAGCGATGAATTCCGTGACGTTTTGGAGATCAATATCCTCGCGCCAAACACGTTGAATCGGTTTGCACTTCCGTACATGAAGCACGGTTCGAGCGTTCTTTTTGTCGGTTCAACGCTGTCGGAAAAAGCGGTCCCTGGCAGTTACACCTACGTGACCAGCAAACACGGCATGATAGGGATGATGCGAGCGTTCTGTCAGGATTTAGCCGGGACCGGTATCCATACCGCCTGTGTGTGCCCGGGATTCACCGATACCGAGATGCTGCGCGAACACGTCCCTGAGGATGCGATGGCGGCCGTCCGGGGTATGTCGGCGTTTGATCGACTCATCGACCCTGCGGAAATCGCGGAGACCCTATTTTGGGCGGCGTCCAATCCCGTGATCAACGGTAGCGTCATTCACGCCAATTTAGGTCAAATCGAAACCTAGGAACTCGCCATGACACCGAACTACACCCAGCGACGCCAGCGTGTGTTTCTCATTCTTAGCGGCGTTTTCCTAGGCACCTTGTCGCTCTTAAACATCTTGGGCATCAGCCGATTTCTTGACCTGTCCTTTTCCGCATTCGGTCTCGATATCCCCATGGCGGTCGCCGTGGGCGTGCTGCCCTACCCCGTTACGTTTATCTGCACGGACCTCATCAGTGAACTCTATGGAAGAAAGCGAGCCAACGAGATGGTTCTGATGGGTCTGGTGTTAAACGCTTGGATAATATTCCTGCTATGGATCGGCGGCGAACTCCCGGGATTTGAGCCAATAGATCCGAGCACGGGTAATCCGGCCCTCGATGCCGCCGGTCGATCGCCCGTTTTCTTTGAGATGCGGACGCTCGCTTTCGGTGCAGTGACCGCGTCAATGTTCGCTTACCTGGCGGCTCAGTTCTGCGATGTTCAGATGTTCCATTTCTGGAAACGTCTTACCAACGGCCGACATTTGTGGTTGCGTAACAACGGCTCAACGTTAGTGAGCCAGATCGTCGATACGACGGCGGTGATCCTCATTACCCATTTTTACGCCAACGCGCTGCCTGTGGCCGTGAACGAACCCATTTGGCCGCAGCTCATGACTTTCATCGCGTCGGGTTACATATTCAAAATGCTCGTGGCTCTTATCGATACCGGTCCGATCTATCTTCTCGTCGGTTGGTTACAACCGTACCTAGGGTTAGCCAGCGACGAAGAAGTCGGCGACAGTGACGAATACGGCGCGGCCGGAAACAGCGTGGATTAACCGTTACTCGACCAATTCCGCAGTCAATGCCACCGACCGTTCAAGCTCCCCACTTTCTATCTGGCCAATCCGCAAACGGGTAACGATCACGTGGGTCATGCCCAACTCGGAACGGTAATAAGCCAGTCGGTCGCGAACCGCCGACGGTTCCCCGACAATGGCCCAATCGTCGACTTCCATGGATAGACCCTTTCGGAGACCCGATCCCGAAAGATTTCGCGCTTCTTCTTCGAGCCGATCACGGATATCGGAGACGAGACGCGTGTTCTCCGACACAAATACTGTCCGCATAATGGGGACTTCCGGGGGTATTTGGACGCCAGCTTCGTTGCACGCTAGACGATGCCTTTCGTAATTTTCCCGCAACCGGCCGATCGGCTCCATCGGTGAAGCTAGGTATGGGAACCCAAGACTTCCAGCTTGCCGCAAAGCCTTGGGACCGAACGCCGCTACCCAAATAGGCGGATGGGGTTTCTGCACCGGTAATGGCGACAGCAAAACGGGCTCACTGGTTTCGTCCAGAGCCACGGTTTCGCCCTGCCAAGCACGCATCATGACGTCAAGACAATCGCGAAAAATTTCGCGTTTCTCCTTCCGTGAAACACTGAACGCGGAAAACATCGCTGTCGCATAGCCACGTCCGACCCCGAGAACGACGCGTCCCCCAGAAAGTCTATCGAGCACCGCTACTTGTTCAGCGGCCTGCAAAGGATGACGAACTGGCAGTAAATAAGATGTGGTGGCGAGCCGTATGGTTCTCGTGCCGGCGGCGACCGCGGCCAATAACATCAATGGCTCGGGTATCGCTGCGTCGCCAGTGAAATGGTTTTCAGGCAACCAAAACGACTCGTACCCCCAACCTTCAGCGAGCGAAGCCTGCCGAGTTAGCTCCTGGGCATCAACGCTGCCCGAAATCCGCCATGGGGTTAACCCAAGATGCATATGTATCGCCTCAAAGGGTGATCGATTGTGCCAATTAATTTGCGCTACCGTCAGAACAAGACTCTCTCATAACGACACAACGCCTCAACCGTTTTGTACGCATCCGAACTGACGGTCGGATCCAAATTGCGACTGCATCAGCATCTCCTGATCGCTCGCACGGGGGACCTCGAACCGTCCTCAATTAAGAGAACCCAGTGTACCGATGGAATGGTCGAAAACTGAGCGCCAAAACCGATCCGCACCAATTTTTCTAGTTATAGAAACTTGTGTCCTATCTGTCGCATCATAGGGAAAAGCTATACATCGAGGGGCAATGGATATGGCACACGATTTAATCGTTCGCGACGGCTTGATTGTTGACGGCACCGGTACCGAACCGTACATGGGGGATGTCGCGATCGATGGCGATCGCATTGCCGCAGTCGGAAAGGTCGAAGGAGACGGGCACCAGGAAATAAACGCCGACGGCAACGCAATCACGCCTGGATTCGTGGATCTGCATACCCACTTTGATGCTCAAGCAGGCTGGGATCCGCTGTTAACGCCCGTGTCCTGGCACGGTGTCACGACCGCTCTCTTCGGCAATTGCGGAGTCACGTTTGCTCCGTGCAAGCCGAAGGACCGTGAATTCCTCGCAGGAATGATGGAGACGGTCGAAGACATCCCAAGAAACGCCATCCTCAATGGATTGGCCTGGGACTGGGAATCCTATGGCGAATATCTCGACTCGATCGAAAAGTTAAACCCAGCGATTAACGTCGCTGGTTTAGTAGGTCATTGTGCCTCACGATTTTACGTCATGGGTGAGCGTGCCGTCGAAGAGGACCCGACCGAGGACGAAATTCAGCAAATTGCTGAGCTCGTCGGAAACTCGGTGAAGGAAGGTGCGATAGGCTTTTCTTCGAATCGTTTGCCAGGTCACGTCCTTCCTGACGGTCGATCGATACCAGGTACATTTGCCAAGACCGATGAACTATCGGCTATCGCCCGTGCCGTGGGTAAGAACAATGGCATTCTGCAATTCGTGCTGAATTACGCAAAACTCCCGGAAGAGATGGCGTTAATTGCAGAGCAAGGTCGAAATGCCGGGACCAAGCTCCTCTTCAGTGCCCCGTTTGCCGATGCGAAAGACTCCAACGGCTCTGCGTACGACGATGCCATTGAAGCCATGCGCAACGAAAGTCTTGATGTCACTGGACTAACCCTGCCCAGGAGTGGTGGTTTTCTGTCAGGGCTCAAGACCGATGGTCTCTTTCCCACACCGGCCTGGGCCGAAATCCGGAAACTCGATTTCGGTGCGCGACTGGCCGCGATACGAGACGAAAGTATCCGTCTAAAACTCGTCGATGAAGCCAAGGGCATGCCCTACCTCCTTGAAGCAACAAAAAACTATTACTGGCTAGGCGACGCTGACCAGCCCACATACACACGGGGCGCGGACGAGAGTCTTGCAAGTATTGCCGCGGCAGCGCGTGAGCATCCCGTGGAAACATGGTTGCGGTACATGCTCGAAAGCAATGGCGAGACATTATTTCACAACCGTTTCTTCAACCATGATCTGGACAAAGTAAATACGTTCTTGCACGCCGATTGGGTTCTGCCAGGCATTGGTGATGCCGGTGCCCATGTGAGTCAGATCATGGACTCCGGGTGGACTTCGTTCTTACTCAGCCACTGGCATCGAGATCAAGGAACCTTCAGTCTGGCGGAAGCCGTTCGTAAACTGACTAGCGCCCAGGCAAGAGTGATCGGCCTTGACGACCGAGGGACGCTTGCTGCCGGGAAAAGAGCGGACGTCAATGTCATTGACATAGATCGGGTCGCCGAACGGCAGCCCGAACTTGTGCACGATTTTCCCGAAGGCGCACCACGTCTGATCCAAAAAGCCGTAGGCTATCAAGCCACGGTTTGTAATGGTCACATCATCCTTGAAAACGACGAACATACGGGGGTGTGTGGAGGACGCGTGCTGAGGAATTCGGCTAGTGCCTAATTGCCGTAATCCGTGGGTCTTCGAGTGGTTACGATCACAATTTGATTAAACCGCTGTATCGGCACTTGAACGTTCAACTGCCGGCTTCCACTCGTTGTAATCGTGCAAGTGCGGCGATAGTTGTTTGTACTGCATTGAGGTGGCGTTCGCGGGCAAATTCCAAGTAGAGCGGATCATCGTTCAACAACACGCAGCGGGGGCGCCTCACGTTTGCGCACTTGAACGCCGTCTCACGTCCGAAGTTGTTGCCCGCAGCTCCGTATTCTCCAAACGACCCGGGGTTCACATCCGGTTTCCAGAAAACTTCCCAAGTGAAGGGTAATCCCTCGATGTCCCCTTTCACCGCGCTGAACGTAGTTTCTGCAGTGAGGCGCAAAAGGTCTTGGTAACCGGTATCCATAGTGTCCTGGATAATCCCTCCAACTTGAGCGCAATCGGCGCCGAGCCGTTGGTTGAGATCATCTTCATCGATCGGAAATTCGTCGAAACGATCACCCACGTTGAAGCGCCACCATCGTGATACAAATACTGGAACCACGTGAGCCGGCGAAGTCATATCCTGCAAATGATTGACGACGCGGCCAAGGTTGGAATACCGATCCGCAAGGCTGTTCGATCGATCAAGATTGTCCACAAGCTGCTCGAAACCTTCGTGCAATCGCGTTTCAACAACCCACATCAAACTTCGGGGTGTTTGATCGTCTCGATTATAGAAGTTCCAACGAAAGAGTCCGCGCCAAAAACCACCGTCCGCTTGCTCTACGTTGGCCTTCGCCATGTAACGTGTTTGCAGCGCCGTGAGGCGCATATCGTCGTCATTGATACAGTTGTTATAGTGCCGAACCGCGATAAAAGTCAGTTGCTGGTGAATCGGTCCTTCATACGCGTGCGCACCCACTTGCCCAACAACAAAGATGGTCAAGCCCAGCAAAATATGGACGGCGTGTCTCAAATGGTTCTATCAGAGCAGACGGAACATCGGCGAACCATCGCACTTCTCTGCACGCCCGCGCAAGCCTCGTTCACGCAGTAGTATTCACCGAAACCGTTTGGCACACTCGACCGCCTGGGTAAAAGGTAAAAGGGATCCAAGAGATGAAAGCTGCGGTTTTGCGGGAAGTCAATAAGCCTTTGGAGATAGAGGAGGTGCAAACCGCCGACCCGGGTCCGCGCGAAGTCCTGGTGCGTACTGTAGCCGCCGGCGTTTGTCACTCCGACCTCCATTTTCAGAACGGCTCGTATCCGTACCCCCTGCCCGTTATTTTGGGACACGAGTCGGCCGGAGTCGTCGAGGCAGTAGGGTCCGACGTCAAATATGTTCAGAAGGGCGATCACGTCATCACCTGCCTATCAGCGTTCTGCGGTCACTGCGAATATTGTCTAACAGGACAAATGTCCCTCTGTCAGGAACCCGAGTTACAGCGTAAAGGCGGCGAGAGCCCCAGGCTCGCCCAGGATGGGACGCCCATCGCTCAATTCCTAAACCTTTCGTCGTTCGCGGAATACATGCTGGTCCACGAACACGCTGTCGCCAAAGTTCGGGAAGATATGCCGCTTGATCGTGCCGCATTGATCGGTTGTGGGGTCACCACGGGCGTCGGTGCCGTAATTCATACAGCGGCGGTTGAGCCCGGATCGACTGTAGCCGTGATCGGTTGCGGCGGGGTCGGGCTCTCATGCATCAACGGTGCCGAAATTGCCGGCGCGAGTCGAATCATCGCCGTAGATACCATTGCCAGTAAACTCGAGCTCGCACGAAAATTCGGGGCTACCGAGGTAGTCAATGCCGCCGATAACGACCCCGTTGAGGC
>CAJWCW010000044.1 GCA_913030615.1 uncultured Gammaproteobacteria bacterium
CGCCGAGATTGTTCAGGCTCAACACGTAAAAGTAATCGGTGTCGATAGGTTTCCCAGGACCGATACAATTGTCCCACCATCCTGGTTTTGTGTCTTCGCGAGTGTGATACCCGGCGGCGTGATGGTGTCCGGATAGAGCGTGGCAGATTAGAACAGCATTATTGCGTTCTTCGTTGAGTTTCCCATAGGTTTCATATACGAGCTCAAATCCAGGCAGTTTTGCACCGGATTGCAGCGTAATAGACGAGTCAAACCGGTGGGATAGTGGCTTGACCAACCCAACGGAGTTGTCGGGTATCTCTACGGCCATACAAAATACGAACCAATACTGAAAATCGGACGCGGAGTCTAAAACACCCCTTAGCTAAGCACCAATTGACGCGAAGGGCATCAACTACAAGAGCAACCCGGGTAGAAGCCATCGTTGAATTATCCAGAGAATGACGATGGTGATCATTGGCGATAAGTCGATCATGCCGACCGACGGTAACAATTTTTTTGCCGGACGCAGTAATGGTTCGCAAATTTGATTGAGTAACGTCGTCGCTGGGGATCGCGACCCATGGATGATGCCGAACTGAACAAGCCAACTCAGTGCAATCAAAATGAAAATCGCGAATAGAAAAATTGAGACGAGCAGATCAAAGGTTTGGTACAGCTCGACGCGGATCAATGTCCACCAATCAATAGTTGCAATTTCACCGCGAGAAAAAATGCCGGTGAGGTCGGCGAGTGTGTAGGCGATCAACGTAGCGCCAAACGATGCCAGGTCTAAGTTCCTGTAGGTTGGTAGGACTTGCCGTACCACTCGCAATACGGGATTTGTAAAACGGACAATCGCGCTAGAAATCGGGTTGTAGAAATCGGCGTGTACCGCCTGCAGGACAAAACGCATTAAGAAAAGGAATGCGAAAATGCTCAACACCAGTCGCACGACAAATAGGATTGGCTCAAGCATCATTATCGGCCTCTTGTGATAACTCAATAGAACGTTCGCGAGCTTCAAAGATGGCGCGAACGATGGTCCCTTGCATGTCTTCGCGGTTAAAGACGGCGATCGCCCGCTCTGTAGTTCCTCCCGGCGACGTCACATTCTGTCTAAGTATCTCGAGGTCATCATCGCTATTGATTACCATCTTAGCCCCGCCGAGCGCAGTTTTAAGAGTGAGTTCGCGCGCGATTTCAGGAGTCAAGCCGAGTTCGATAGCTGCCTTAATCATGGACTCGATTAAGTAAAAGAAATAGGCAGGGCCACTTCCCGAAATCGCGGTAACTGCATCTAGGTCGGCATCTTCGTCAAACCACAATACGTCACCCACACAACTGAGGATACGGTGCGCCAACTCCGCTTGAGAGTCGGTGGTTCGGGTATTTCGTACAAGACCACTGATTCCGGCACCAATTAACGCGGGGGTGTTGGGCATGCAGCGCACGATCGATACAGTCTCACCAAACCAAGCGTTGAGGGCGCTAAGTGGGACGCCGGCCGCAATAGACAATACCAATTGGTGCGTGATTAATGGTGCGATTTCTAACGCGACCGATCGAATGATCTGTGGTTTAACGGCGACTACAACGACGTCTACGCCGGTAACAGCGCGTTTATTATCTGCAGTGGTATTGATTTCTGAATTCGCAAAGCGGTCGAGTTGGGAAGCAATCGGGTCAGAAACGATGACGCTTGGGGGTCTGTCCGCACGTAGAAGTCCATTCGCCAACGCGTATGCCATGTTGCCTCCACCAATAAAGGCAATCTGATAGCTCATTGCAGTGATTCTCTCGGCCCAAAGAGAACTGTTCCCAGTCTCAATAAGGTTGCGCCCTCTGCCACTGCGATAGCGAAATCGTTAGACATGCCCATCGAAAGAGTATCCCAATTATTGTCGTCGACATGGCGATACTTTCGGAATAGTTCCGCTGCTTGGCGAAATCCTTCTCGGATGAACGAGCTATCAGAGTTTGGTTTTGGGATGGTCATGAATCCACGGACGCGTAGGTGCGTTAATTGCCTGGTATGTTGTAGTAGCTCTTCCACGCCTCGTGCGGACACACCTGATTTTTGAACCTCCTCATCGAGGTTAAGTTGCAAACACACATTTAATGGATTGTTGGGCCGAAACTCGGCCCTGGCGGCGTTAAGTCGGGAGGCGATGTTCACTCTATCAATACTGTGGACCCACTGGAAATATCGAGCTAGGTCCTTGGTCTTATTCGATTGAATTCCTCCGATGTAATGCCAAGTAAGCGGCAGATCCCGTAATTCATGTATTTTTTGGACGGCTTCTTGAACATAGTTTTCGCCAAAGTTTTCGATGCCCGCGTCATATGCGACGCGGATCTCGGCACTGCTTCGAGTCTTCGAGACGGCTAACACGCGCACGGAGTCGTTGTCTCGACCACTACTATCGCAAGCAACTTTAATTGCCCGGTGAACCATTTGTATTTGTTCGTGGATCACTTTCGATCTTGATGAGCTGTTTCAACGTGGTTTGGTAAAGTTTAATCCTCACGTTTTGAAATAGCTTAATCAGGTTGGTTTTCCTGCCGTGTGCTTAACCATGTTTCGGCAATAATTGTTGCGGCCATCGCGTGATTCGATGTCTTCCCACCACGAATACGATCGATGGCTTCGAACGACGATAGCCGCTCATCGGCGAATTCGACTCGAACTCCGTACCGTTTACCAAGATCGCTTCCGAAACGCCTGGATTCAGCCGACATTTCCGATTCCGTATCGTCCATGTTAAGGGGTAAGCCGACGACCAATGTCTCTGGTTCCCATTGCGCGACAATTGGATCGATCGTTGCCCAACTCGGCCGACCTTTTTTTGCTCGTGCTGTGGTTAAGGGAGTGGCGGTCCCGTGGCGCGGCTCGGCAACTGCGATACCGATCCAGGTCTTGCCGTAATCGAAGGCAAGGATCGCCAAAATCAGGCGTGGCCTAAATGCGGCGACATCAACTGAAAATTTATGCCAAGAGACTTTGCAGCGGCATCAACACGCTTATCAAAAGGTGTGTCGAATAGGATTTCGTTCGTGGCTGGGACCGTTAACCAGGCATTATCTGCCAATTCGCTTTCAAGCTGGCCTTCGCCCCAACCGGCGTATCCGAGGGTCACGATAAAATGTTTTGGTCCGTCGCCGGCACCAATTATTTCAAGAATATCCCGTGACGCTGTTAACAGCAGATCGTTTCCGATGGGCATACTGCCGCTTGTTTGAACATCAGTGCTGTGGAGAACGAATCCACGTTCCTGTTGTACTGGTCCTCCCTCTACGACGACCAAATCGGCGTCGACGTTGGTTGCGCAGTCAAATTTTTTTAGGAGTTCGGTGAGAGCTAGGTCCGTCGGTCTATTTATCATCAAGCCTAGGGCCCCTTGCTCGTTATGATCGCAGACATACGTGAGGGTATTACCAAAGTAGGTCCCGGTTTGATTGGGCATGGCGAGCAACAATTGATGCTGAAGGGATGAAGAAATCACTGGGGAGCTTCGGGTAGTTTTTGTTCTATCGCGTCGAGAAGCGTTGAGGCAATGTCCAATCCAAAAAACGCATCGAGTTCTCGGATACAGGTTGGACAGGTGACGTTTACTTCGGTGAGATAATCGCCGATCACGTCGATACCTACGAAAGTTAACCCCCGGGCGCGAAGTTCGGGCCCCAATGCTTTGGCAATTTCTTTGTCGCGGCGACTTAATGGTTGCCCAACGCCTGTACCGCCGGCTGCAAGATTTCCACGAGTCTCGCCTGAGGCAGGAACGCGAGCTAGTGCGTATGGCAGAGGTTCGCCATCGATTAACAGGATACGTTTGTCTCCGTCGGCAATTTCTGGAATGTATCTTTGCGCCATTATTTGACGTCTGCCGTTGTCTGTCAGCGTCTCAACGATGACGCGAACATTTGGGTCGTTTTTACTGGCCCGAAAGATACTCATTCCGCCCATGCCATCGAGTTTTTTAAAGATCACGTCACCCTGGTCGCGATGGAATGCTAATAGCAAATCCTCGCGACACGAAACCAAGGAGGCGGGCTGATATTTGGCAAACGCCGTAGCGAAGAACTTTTCATTGCAATCTCGAAGACTACGCGGGTCATTGACAACCAAAGCACCTTCGGATTGGCCACGTTCTAGGAGGTAAGTCGAATAAATGTAGTCCATGTCGAATGGCGGGTCTTTGCGCATCATAACGACGTCGATCTCGCCGAGTGCGTGTGGTTCCTCTTCCCCGCAGAGGAACCATTGCGCGCAAGCGTGGGCAGGGTCTAGCGTTTCGACAAAGCCTTCTTCCAGTCGCAAATTGCGGGCTAGGGCGATGACGCGTTCTCCGTCCCATACGAGACCACTTTGTTCGAGAACACTGACCTGCCATCCACGTCGTTGGGCCGCACGGACCATTGCCAGCGTCGAGTCTTTTTTTAGATTCAACGTTTCAAGGGGATCGATCACAAACGCGATGTGGACCATGTCAACGAGCCGTTTGTTTTAGTGAGGCTAAATTACGCATAACGCCGGCGGGCGGCAATAGAAAACCTGGACATGGCGAGTCGATCATGAGAACGCGCCTGTCCCGGTGCTCTTGCGGTGTATAACAATATAAAGAACACCGCAGTTTTGCCCAATCAATGGGGTTCACACTTGGGGAACCTGCCATTGCCATCTTTGTCGTATGGAGGATAAGGCGACGGCGGCGGCGGTTGCAGTGCGTAGAATGATGGGACCGAGGCCAACCGCTTCAAAACCAGCTTCGCTGGCTAGTTGAAGTTCTTTGGGCGACCAGTCACCTTCGGGTCCGACAGCAATGCAAGTATTCGTTAAATCAGTCGAAAATACGGTTGCTTCGGATTCAGTTACTGCGATCAGTTTTCGACCGCAATCACAGTGGTTCGCGGCGGATTCGAAATCTTCGCCAATGCGAAGTTCGGGTATCCAGACCCTTCCACATTGTTCGGCCGCGTGGCTTATGACGTTGGTAAGGCGTTCAGGCTTAGGTAGTCGAGCTTGGGTCCGGTCTGCATTGATCACGTTGATATGGGTCGCGCCGAGTTCAGTAGCCTGTTGAACAATGGTTTCGATACGATATTTGACGAGTGCGATTAGTAGAACGAGTTGAGGGGTTGGAGTGGGAAGAGAACGAGATAAGGCTCCCAGTTGGAGCATGGCGGATCGCGAGTCGGCAACTGCCACTTGTGCTTCGTATTCTTGTCCGAAGCCGTCAAAACAAAGGATTGAATTGCCGACTTGCAGACGCAGAACGCGCACCAGGTAGCTTGAATTTTCTGGGCTCAGAGCGATACTCAAGCCGGGGCCCAGCGTTATACGCTTGGGGTCAACGTAGAGACGTTTCAATCCAAACCTAAATTTCGCGCGATCTGAGCACTGGCACGCGGCTTATTAAGCGTATAGAAATGGATACCCGGAGCTCCTCCGTTCAGCAGGCGTTCACACAAGTTAGTGACGACTTCGATACCGAACGCGAGCAAATCTTCGGGTTTGTCAGCCAGATAGGCTAAGCGGGTGCGGATCCAACGGGGAATGTCAGCGCCACAGCCATCAGAAAACTTAACCAAGCCTTCGTAATTCGTAATTGGCATGATGCCGGGGACTATGGGCGTTTCGATTCCGTGCGAGCGGCAGCGGTCGATGAAGTAAAAATAACTGTCGGCATTAAAAAAATATTGGGTGATGCAGCCGTCGGCGCCTGATTCGATTTTCTTGCGTAAGAAACGGATATCGTCCTCCGGCGATATCGCGTCGGGGTGTGTCTCTGGATAGGCGGCCACGTAAAGGTTGAACGTATTGCCGAAGTGCGTGCGGATTAGATTGACCAGCGAGTGTGCTCGACGAATACGCGCGGTCGAACCAATCCCCGAGGGGGGATCTCCTCTAAGCGCGACTAAATCAGTAACTCCAAGTTCCCGATATTTTTCGATTAATGACACGAGAGTACTTTCGGAATCGTCGCCCCAGGACAAGTGGGGTGCCGTGGTCATACCATTTTCCACGAGTTTAACCACGGTTTCGTAAGTACGAGTTCGGGTGCTACCACCTGCACCATAGGTGACAGAAAAATATGCAGGATCGGTTGTACCAAGCGCTTCTGCTGTTTCGATTAATCTTGTTCTGCCGGCCTCTGTTTGGGGCGGGAAAAACTCGTAACTGATCTGCGGCTGAGACACGTGATGACCTACGCGTTTGCTAACGTTTCCGCGCGGTCCGTTCTTTCCCAAGTAAAGGCGTTTTCTGTGCGCCCGAAGTGACCGTAAGCTGCGGTGCTTTGGTAGATTGGACGCTTGAGATCGAGCATCGCGATAAGCCCGCTAGGACGAAGGTCAAAGTGCTCGCGAATTAACTGTTCAATCCGGTCGTCGGCGACCTGCCCGGTACCAAACGTTTCAACACTAATTGAGGTCGGTTCAGCAACCCCGATGGCATAGCTGATTTGAATTTCACAACGCGCCGCGAGACCTGCAGCAACGATGTTCTTGGCGACGTAGCGACTCGCGTAGGCCGCCGAGCGATCGACCTTCGAGGGGTCCTTCCCGGAGAAAGCTCCACCACCGTGGCGTGCCATGCCGCCATACGTATCGACGATAATTTTACGACCGGTTAAGCCGCAATCGCCTCGTGGCCCACCAATCACAAATTGGCCGGTGGGATTGATGTAAACCTGGGTATCCGCGGTCATCCAGTTGCCCGGCAAGGTGGGTTTAATGATTTCTTCCATCACTGCTTCGTGGAGGTCGTTTTGGGCCACTTCAGGACTGTGCTGTGTGGACAGTACGACTGCATCAATGGCGACTGGGACCCCGTTTTCGTAGCGGAACGTGAGCTGACTTTTGGCGTCCGGGCGGAGAAAGTCGAGAGAGTTGCGACGAACTTCAGCTTGTTTTTCGACCAGCCGATGGGCATATGTGATTGGAGCTGGCATCAGCACGTCCGTTTCGTTCGTTGCATAGCCAAACATTAACCCTTGGTCGCCGGCTCCCTGTTCGTGACTGTCACTTTCGTCAACGCCCATCGCTATGTCTGTGGATTGCATCCCGAGCGCGTTCATGATCGCGCACGACTCAAGGTCGAAGCCTGTTGAAAGATCGGTGTAGCCGATCTCCGTAATGACCTTGCGAACTATTTTCTCGACGTCAATGTTTGCGGTTGAACGGGTTTCTCCCGCCACGACAACGATGCCCGTTTTGATCAAGGTTTCACACGCGACACGCGACTCGCTGTCTTGTTCGAGCATTGCATCCACAACGGCGTCTGATATTTGATCGGCCATCTTGTCCGGGTGGCCCTCAGAAACCGACTCGGAAGTAAAAACGCTAAAGTTTGCCATCACCATCCCTTCTTTCTTCAGCTGCATTGTACGAAAGCTTGTCCCCGGTCGCTTGTGATCTACGTCAAGTTCACATGTATGACCCGCAACCCTAGACGACCCATCGGATTGCACCCACAATAGTGGCGCCCATCACGAAGTGACGAAAGTATGCCTTCCCGTTTTGAAAGAGCGAATGCAATACGTGCGCTCGCCATGGACGCTGTGGAAAAAGCCAATTCTGGTCACCCTGGCGCGCCCATGGGGTTGGCAGACATCGCGGAAGTTTTATGGCGCGATGTACTTCGATACAACCCCGCTAACCCCAACTGGTGGAATCGCGACCGCTTCGTCTTGTCCAATGGACACGGATCTATGTTGCTTTACGCCGTTTTACACTTAACGGGTTACGACGTTTCCATAAACGACATCAAAGCGTTTAGACAGCTTGGGTCAGTGACAGCAGGGCATCCTGAACGAGGAGAATGTCCAGGCGTAGAGACGACGACGGGGCCTTTGGGTCAAGGATTCGCCAATGCAGTAGGGATGGCGTTGGCTGAGCTCATGCTCGCGCGACAGTACAATCGTGACGGTTTCGAGGTGGTGGATCATCGCACCTGGGTGATTGTAGGTGACGGCTGTCTCATGGAAGGTATTTCGCATGAAGCTGCGTCATTAGCGGGAACTTTGGGATTAGGAAAGCTTGTTGCGATATACGACAACAATGGCATTTCGATCGATGGCGACACCGCTGGTTGGTTTACTGAGGACGTCCCTGCGCGTTTCGAAGCATATGGGTGGCGTGTTATTCGTGATGTTGATGGACATGATCCCGACGCCGTGATTACCGCGTGCAAGTCGGCAACGGCCTCTAATAGCGCTCCAACTCTCATTTGTTGTCGGACGACGATTGGCTTTGGCGCGCCGGGTAAAAGCGGTTCGGCGGCAGCACACGGTTCGCCACTTGGTGGCGACGAAATTCTTGGCGCACGCCGGAGACTTCAATGGGGATACGAACCCTTCGAAATACCGGATCACCTGTACCGCGAATGGAATATGCGGGAAAGCGGCAATTCGTTGGAAGAGACGTGGAATACGCTTTTCGCTCGATATCGAAAAGAGCACGCGTCGTTAGCTGACGAATTGAGTCGACGAATGGAGGGGCACTTGCCGGAGGATTGGTCCTTGATTCTCGATAAGCTGGCTCAGGCGAATCAGAAAGACCCGAAGGCGTTGGAGACTCGGAAAGCGTCGAAGCTATGTCTGGATGCGATGGGCCCGCACCTTCCGGAATTGATTGGAGGTTCTGCAGATTTAACAGGATCAAATAACACCCAATGGGACGGTGCCGGATGGCTTGCGGATGGTGGACGTTATCTGAATTACGGGGTGCGAGAATTCGGTATGTCTGCGATTGCGAATGGGATTGCCCTGCACGGCGGTTTTATCCCGTTTACGGGAACGTTCTTGGTGTTTATGGAATATGCACGAAACGCGGTACGACTTGCTTCGTTGATGCGATTACGCAATATATTTGTCTACACGCATGACTCCGTTGGTCTGGGTGAGGATGGGCCTACTCACCAGCCCGTCGAGCAATTAAGTAATTTGCGGATGACGCCCAACCTATCGGTCTGGCGGCCGTGTGACACGGTGGAGACATGCGTCGCATGGAAACAAGCGCTCGCCAGAGTGGGGGGGCCGACTGCGGTAATTTTAACTCGACAAAAAACCAGCGCCCAAATTCGTGACGAGTCGACCGTCAACGCCATTGAGTGCGGTGGTTATATATTGCGCCGAGAGTCAAAGTCTTTAGATGTAATTCTCATCGCAACGGGTTCTGAGGTGGGGATTGCCATGGAAGCGGCAGGTGTTCTTGAGGGAGAAGGCGTTGGTTGTCGAGTCGTTTCGATGCCTAGTGTCGATCACTTCCTGCAGCAATCAGCGTCGTACCAAGCTCAAGTTTTACCGCCCGAACATAGGGCGCGCGTCGCGGTTGAAGCCGCGCATCCAGACTACTGGTATCGTTTTGTTGGTTTTGATGGTCGGATCGTAGGCGTGGACCGATTTGGAGTTTCGGCTCCCGGTGACATTGCAATGAACGCTCTCGGTATTAACGCCGAGGCGGTTGTTGGGGCTGCACGTGAGACCATTGGCTAGTGAAATATAAACGCCTCGGCGATTTTTCCCTAGCAGGCAAACGGGTTCTGATTCGAGAAGATCTTAATGTACCGACTAAGAATGGATTGGTGACTAGTAATGCACGTATCCGTGCCGCATTACCAACGATTGAGCATTGTATTCGCGAGAAGGCTGCAGTCATCATCATGTCGCACCTGGGTCGACCGGAAGAAGGGACCTTCGATGCCAAGTTGAGTCTTCGACCTGTTGCGAAAGAACTAAGTGCGATGTTGGGTATCCAAGTGGACTTGATTTCGGATTGGCGACGGCATCTTGACGTGGAACCGGGCGGCGCTGTTCTGATTGAAAATGTTCGATTCGAAAAGGGCGAAGCGTCAAACGAGCGTGACCTAGGAAGGGCATACGCGGGGTTGTGTGACATCTTCGTAATGGATGCTTTCGCGACGGCTCATCGGGCCCATGCATCGACCCATGCGGTTGCTGAGTTTGCGGACGAGGCGTGCGCGGGCCCTCTTTTATCTGCGGAGCTCGATGTGCTTGCCCGTGTGTTAGAAAATCCACAGCGACCGTTAGTTGCCATCGTCGGTGGTTCTAAGGTGTCCACTAAATTGAATACGTTACGCAGTCTCGCGGATATTGCGGATACAATTGTGGTTGGAGGCGGGATTGCCAACACCTTTTTGTTGGCAGCGGGAAAGCCAATCGGTCGA
The DNA here is from genome assembly GCA_913030615.1 of uncultured Gammaproteobacteria bacterium. Classification (GTDB taxonomy): domain Bacteria; phylum Pseudomonadota; class Gammaproteobacteria; order Pseudomonadales; family Azotimanducaceae; genus UBA11889. The sequence goes on from CAJWCW010000044.1 coordinate 10,169, forward strand.
TCCCTCGCGGAGCCCGAACTCGTTGCCGTTGCTGAATCAATCATTTCTCGAAGTGCAGTTATAGAACACGTAGACGTTATGACGGGGGCGGAATTAAACGACGAGGCCACGGCGCGACTTTGCCTGGCGGATGCTGTTGGCGAAGACGACCTGATCGGTGATATTGGTCCCCAATCGGCTAGACGGATCGCGGATTTGGTTCATAACGCTGGAACCGTAATTTGGAACGGACCGGTAGGGGTATTTGAGATCGATCAATTCGGAGAGGGTACTCGGCTCGTCGCTGAGGCTATAGCGCAATCGACAGCCTTTTCAATTGCCGGGGGTGGAGACACCATGGCGGCGATCGAAAAATATGAAATTGAAGACGAAATCTCATACATATCAACTGGGGGGGGCGCTTTTCTTGAATTCTTGGGGGGCCTCAGTCTTCCGGCATTGGAAGTGTTGGAGGCACGCTCGTAACACGGTTGAGGGATGCCGCGGCGCGCGGATTGCGCGATAGAGAAAGAGGACTTGTTGACGGCTTCCGAGAGATACTTCAACTGCGATGAACGTATAGGGATTCTTCGTGGAAAATATTGAGGCTCTTAACGAAATTTTTTCGCGCGGCAGGGTAAAAACAGACCAAGCGGATCTCATACATTGGGGCACGGACTGGACGCGGAGTTTCGAGGTCGCGCCGCAAGCCGTGGTTTTCCCGGAGCGTATCGATGAACTCGTCGCACTGGTTAAACTCGCCGGCGAGAACTCACTCAAATTAGTTCCGTCCGGCGGTCGCACAGGGCTTTCCGGAGGTGCGGTCGCTTCAAACGACGAAATCGTTGTTTCGTTTGATCGAATGAATCAGATCCATGCCTTTAATCCAACCGATCGAATCGTCAGTTGTCAGGCCGGAGTGATCACGCAAAAACTACAAGAGTACGCTCTAGAGAGAGGGCTATTTTATCCGGTTGATTTTGCTTCATCGGGTTCGAGTCAAATTGGCGGAAATATTGCTACGAACGCGGGGGGAATTAAAGTCATTCGGTACGGCCTTACCCGGGATTGGATAGCGGGGCTGACTGTCGTCACCGGTACGGGCAATATCATTCGTTGCAACCGAGGGTTGGTTAAGAATGCGACGGGGTACGATCTTAGACATCTCTTTATTGGCTCCGAAGGCACGCTAGGGTTCATCGTTGAAGCCGAAATCAAGCTAGCGCCCGGCCCAAAACCACAACGAGTAATGGTGCTTGGAGTCAACGATCTTAATGACATCCTCAACCTTCTTCAGTGTTTCCAACAACACGTTGTCCTGACGGCGTTTGAATTTTTTTCAGAACTTGCGCTACGCAAAGTTACAAAACAGGGTGATGTTCCACGACCGTTTTCGGAACCGTGCGCTTTTTATGTCCTGGTTGAGTTCGATGCAGATGCGGACGAAGAGGCTACGATCGCATTCGAAGAAGCGCTGGATCAGGGTTGGGTAACTACGGGAGTGATAAGTCAATCTGATACGCAGGCAGCGGCGTTGTGGTCATTACGGGAAAATATCAGTGAGAGCATTGCCGCCGACACGCCCTACAAAAATGACCTCTCAGTACGGATATCGGAAGTGCCTGGTTTTCTTTCCGACGTCGATGGCATCGTGAACAAACACTATCCTGATCTCGATGTTTGTTGGTATGGCCATATTGGTGATGGAAATCTCCACCTAAACATCTTGAAGCCAGAGTCCCTAACAATCGACGAATTTTTCGAGCGCTGTCATCGAATCAATCCGGAACTTTTCAGCCTGATCGAGCAACGGGGAGGGAGTATTTCGGCTGAACACGGCGTGGGATTACTAAAACGGGATTTTTTGCCGTTCAGTAGGAGTGACGCAGAAATTGATCTGATGCGTGAGCTGAAAGGGGTATTCGATCCCAGTGGGATTATGAATCCCGGTAAATTGTTTAGCGTATGAATACGCGTTCAGCTGAGGCTACCAATAGTGTGTCCGGTCGATTGGTCGCGAAAATCCCGTTGGTGACTACGCCTGCAATGTTATTGATTGCCTTCTCTAGAGAGTCGGGGTCATCGATATTTAGTCCCTGGACATCGAGAATCAAGTTGCCATTGTCGGTGATGAAACCGTTTCGGTAGATCGGATCGCCGCCGAGTTTAACGAGGGATCGGGCGACAAAGCTTCGAGCCATGGGTACTACTTCCACTGGGAGCGGAAAGGAACCCAATTGGTCCACACACTTTGTGTCGTCGACGATGCAGACAAACTCATCACTTGCAGCTGCAATTATCTTCTCGCGAGTTAAGGCCCCGCCGCCCCCTTTGATTACGGCGTTGCTCGGTTCGACTTCGTCGGCGCCATCGACGTAAACGAAAATACCGGGGGCCGTGTTTAAATCGATTACCCGCACCCCTACCCCTTCCAGCCTGGAGGTTGAGGCTTCGGAACTAGAGACGGTGGCGTCGAACTTGTGTCGGATGGAACCAAGCGCATCAATGAAATGGTCGGTCGTTGAACCCGTTCCTACCCCGACGATGGAATCGAGTTTCAGTTTCGGTTCTATGTATGTAATCGCAGCTTCGGCGGCAGCTTTTTTCAGATCATCCGTTTTCATGGAGCCATGGTAGCCTGAACGTAGGATCAATTTCCGGGAGATCGCGACGTGCTTGAGGCCTACGTAAAGAAAATCCTATCTTCGGAAGTTTATGACGTCGCCGTTGAAACGCCATTGGAAGCAGCCCCATTTCTTTCGACGAGATTAAACGCGGACGTCTCGTTTAAGCGTGAGGACTTGCAACCCATCCATTCTTTTAAGATTCGTGGTGCCTATAACCGCATAGTTAAACTTCGCGAGCATGAGCGAGAGCGAGGTGTTTTGGCGGCTTCCGCTGGCAATCACGCGCAAGGTGTTGCGCTGGCTGCGTCGCGATTGGGAATCCAGGCGACGATCGTGATGGGACTCAATGCGCCGGCGATAAAAATCGAGGCGGTGCAGCGTTTAGGGGCGGAAGTGGTATTACGGGGTGATACGTACGACGACGCAGCGCAGCACGCACACGCGCTCGCAGAACGAAATGGGGCGACTCTTGTGTCGCCATACGATGACCCAGCGGTCATTGCGGGTCAGGGGACGGTCGGTGTTGAAATCTTGAATCAGCACGAGGGTGATCCCGATGCGATATTCGTTCCGGTGGGCGGGGGCGGACTAGTCGCGGGCATCGCAGCTTATGTCAAATATTTGAAACCGCGAGTCAAGATTATTGGGGTGGAGGCCAGTGGATCCGACTGTCTCAATCAAGCGTTGATTGCTGGACGAAGGGTTCGATTGCGAACGGAGGGAATGGATCTGTTTGCGGATGGAGCATCGGTGGCCCAGGTCGGTAAGCGGCCGTTTCAGATCGCGCGTCGTCATGTCGATCAAGTAATCGTTGTTACGACAGACGAAATCTGTGCTGCCATCAAAGATATTTTCGACGATACACGCGCTATCGCGGAACCAGCGGGCGCGCTCGCGGTAGCTGGCCTCAAGCGCTACGTTGAGGACACGCAGGGATCGAAGCGTAAATACGTTGCCGTGATTAGCGGGTCAAATGTCAACTTTGACCGCCTTAGGCACATTTCTGAGCGGGCCGAATTTGGGGAACGTCGCGAAGCGTTACTTGGGGTAAGCATTCCAGAAAAGCCGGGAAGTTTTCGGCGTTTGTGCCAGACACTCGGTAAGCGGGCAATCACTGAATTCAATTACCGCTCTAATGATCAACGTACCGCACAGGTATTTCTTGGTGTCCAGGTTCACGATCTTGACGAGCGCAGACACGTTGTCAACATGCTCCACAAACGGGGGTACATTGTTGACGATATGACTGATAACGAGATGGCCAAGCTCCATGTACGGCATATGGTTGGCGGTCCGGCATCGAGCGTGGTTGGAGAACTACTGTACCGTTTCGAATTTCCCGAAAGACCAGGTGCGCTGAGAACGTTTTTGACGGAGTTTGGCGTTGATTGGAATATTTCGCTATTCCATTATCGGAATCACGGAGCGGCCTGGGGTCGTGTTCTCGTAGGATTTACGGCGTTAGATCAAGACCGGAGAGCTCTGCATAAATACCTCGATCGAATCGGATATCGGTATTGGGAGGAATCTGCTAACTCAGCCTACCGGATGTTCTTGGTTTGATAAGCAAAGAGACTCGAGCGGAGAATTTCGCAGACGAAGGTTTGGACGGCAAAGTCGCCATCGTCACTGGTGGAGGGGCACGTGATGACGGGATTGGCAACGGTCGGGCGGCCGCGCTGCTCCTCGCAGACGCTGGGGTGCGCGTATTGGTTGTCGATCGGTGGGTGAGTGCCGCCGAACGTACGGTCGAAATAATTACGGGAAACGGCGGAGTTGCAGTTGCGTTTGACGCGGACGTTACTGTTGAGGCCGACTGCGAGGCAATGGTGGCGAAGGCGTTAGAATTATGGGGACGACTGGATGTTCTTGACAACAACGTAGGAGTGGGTAGTCGCGGGTCCGTGGTCGATGAATCGCCAACTCACTGGCGCCGCGTGATGAAGATAAATGTAGAGAGCATTTTTCTTGCGAGCAAAATAGCTATACCGGCAATGATCTCGACGGGGATCGGAGTGATCGTAAATGTCTCATCCATTGCTGCAATACGTCCGCGTGGCATGACCGCTTACAGCACCTCCAAAAGCGCAATTATTGGTCTTACGCAGGCCATGGCGGTTGATCATGGTCCGGAGGGCATTCGAGTAAATTGCGTCGCGCCCGGCCCGGTATTTACGCCGATGGTAGACCAGTCAGGGATGAGCGAAAAAGCGCGAGACGCGAGAGTACGTGCTTCTGTCTTAGGGATTGAAGGAACGGGCTGGGACGTTGGCAACGCGGTTCGGTTTTTGGCGTCGGAAAGGGCGCGATACATTACAGGCCAAACGCTAATCGTCGATGGAGGGGTTACTTTGGTAGGGCCAGAGCGAGACGCATCTGGATAAGGCGATTGAGGAACTTAGCCGGCTGGCTCCTCACTCGGTACGACGTAACGTAAGTACTCGTCTTCGAAAACAAGTAAGGATGGGTTCTGAATGTGGTCAATATACAGTGTGCCCATGAGGTGATCGATCTCGTGTTGTACGACAGTAGCGTGAAAATCTGAGAATTCACGCTCCAATCGAGTTCCGTCCGCGTCGGTGTATGCCAATCGGATTTGTTGAGGTCTTTCGACAAACCCCCGAAGCCCGGGGATGGATAAACATCCTTCCCAATAACCAGCGGTGGCGGCATCTAGGGCGGTTACGACGGGATTAATGCAGACGGTCAAAGGTAAGGCTTCGAGTTCGCCGTAGCGACTCTGACCCCCAGGCAGATCGATAATCGCGAGTTGAATTGGCTCGTTTATTTGAGGCGCCGCTAATCCGATTCCGCCGTAATCGCGCAGAGTGTCTTGCATGTCCCCGATGAGGTTTGAAAGGGACGCACTGCCGATCATGTTTTCCGCGATGGATTCGGCTTTCCGGCGCAGTGTTGGGTGGCCCATGCGGATGATTTTTCTTACTGCCATAACCCAGTATAACCGGGGAACTACGTCATCATAATCAAACCGTTTTCACTGACGATACCATCCAGGCGGACGTCTGATGCATTCGTTGAGAACGCTCTGGCCCGCTGTATTTCGTGAGCGACGCCGATCAGTATCGGCCGCGGTGAAGACTTGAACACACGATCGTAGTATCCGCGCCCCCTTCCGAGACGGTGACCTCGATCTGTGAAAGCGACCAAGGGGACAAGGACGAGAAGGAGGTCGTTTTTGTCAATCTGAGCTGACGCGATGGGTTCGCGAATTCCCCAGCGACTTACCAAAGTATCCGTTTCCTTTGCGTATGCATAAAACGTCATCGAGTTCGCGTGAACGACGGGCACGGCTGTTACTATTTTTCGTTCCCACAAAAGTTCAATGGTTGGGCCGAGATCGACTTCGCCGTCGCTCGCTAGGTAACAACCGACGTTGGTTTTTTGACGTAATAGAGACGAAGCGCCCATTGCATTTTTTACTGCAAGTGCGTGTTCGCGTTGGGAGTCTACCGACAGAGCTCTTCGCGCTGTGCGAAACCGTTGTCGAATATCGTTGGTCATTTTTGACCTCTTAATGCAAACGCACTCGCTAAAACGAGTGCGTTTCGCCACCGGAATGCCGCTGTTTGGTTGGCCCTGAACCGTTTTGGTTCAAGGCGGTGACCCGGGCGGTACCTAAGGCTACCCGCGGCCAAGGCGTTGGGTATGCACACTGGCGCCGACGCCAGAATCCCCTATTTTTTTATAACGGCTCAAGGACGACACCAACTGGCGTACATTCCAGGAAGCCTAACCAGTATAACGAAAATGTCTGAATCGATGGGGCGTGTTTGCCGGGAGCAAACAATGGACGCGTAGCAACCCTCTGAGGTTGGAACGTCTCTACGCGGTACGTTTTTTTTGCGATGCGATGACTTTGGATAGACGCTTCGTTAATTCTGCTAGTTTCCCGTCGGCGAGACTTTCGACCTCGTCGGTCTTCCCCTTGATCCCGAGATATTCATGCGTGATGTTGAGGGCGGTTATGACAGCTATTCGTTCGACACCGACAATGTTTGCGGAGCCCTGAGTGGTCCGCATTCGTTTGTCTAGCTCATGCGCTGAGGCGTTCAACTCGTCGACCTCGTCTTCAGGACAGGCGACTTGAAACTCACGATCGAAAATTTTTACTTTCACCGTTGTTGATGGAGTGTTGCTCATTTATCAAGTGCCTTGAGGCGCGCGATCATCGATTCAACCCGATTTTTTACGAGGTCGTTCTTTTCGACGAGCTTAGCGCGTTCGGTTGTCCAACTTTGTTGTTTGGCCTTAAGCATTTGATTTTCTTCGACCAAGACTTCGGACAGGGCGATAAGCTCGTCAACCTTCTCTTCTAGCGCTTCGAGATCGTTATTAGCCATGGGCTTCCTTGGGGATTGATCCCGGAATGCGTTAGTGTCTCTCGAATCCTAAGGGTTGTGAAGTCCGTTAGTTTGTTCCTATAGGCATAGTAC
>CAJWCW010000045.1 GCA_913030615.1 uncultured Gammaproteobacteria bacterium
CGGGCTTCATCGCGAATGACGAGGTACAAAAGCTCTTTCAACACAGGATCGTCCGTATCGTTCATGGCGATATGGAAAGCTGCAAGCGCTAAGCCCTCCAAAACGATTTGCATGCCAATGAACTTTAGGTCCCACCTCTCGTCGGTCAGAATTTTATCCAACAGCGACTTCAGACCCTGGTTGACCGGATAAGACAGCCCTAGTTTAGTCTGCAAATAGCGGTTGAAGACTTCGACATGCCTAGCTTCGTCGAAGGTTTGTGATGCCGCGTAGAGTTTCGCGTTAAAACTTGGAGCGCAACTCGCGAGCTGCGACGCGACCAGCAATGCGCCCTGCTCCCCATGGAGGAATTGCGACAACGACCAGGCATTGTCGTGTTTGAAAAATTCCAACTTGCGCTCCGTGGAGAACGCATCGAACGGCGGATATCCATTCCAGTCTGCATTTGCGAGAAATTCATCGATGAATTCTGGTTTTACCGGCGTCTGTTCATGCCAATCGGGCGTTTGATCCCAATGAACGTCAAGCGACCCGTTCCAATTAAGCGTTTTACCCAATTCGTACAAGCGCTGGATACGATCATCAGCGACTCGATAATCCCAGTTGTACGAACCTGTCAGGGGCGTATTGAAGATTTCAGCAACGTGCTGAACATCCGCAACAGTCATCCCGCCCCACGCGGATTCCTCATCACCAAATTGCCGAATTTCTCTCGGCGCGTCCTCAACGTAATCGATGCCCATACCACTCTCCTTCGGGCGGCATAGTATTCGCACACCAGCAATTTACAACCATCAAACTTGACAAAAAACGTCCAACTTCGGACATTCCCTAGTCTTGAGCCCCGAAATTCAAATTCATACGGTCGGCGAGCCCCGGTGCCAAGAAATTTGTTAAAACAGCCTTCAACGGTTCTGTCCGCGTACTAACTCAGACTTTGAACCAGGCCGGTCACTAAATGATCATGAATACCAACGAAAACGCGATCGAAATAATTTCCGCTCTCATGCCAAATCGAGGCCAAATCGAGGCAGTGGAGTATTTACCTGGCGGCTACAGCAACGACAACTTCCGCTTCAGAATCGACGCCGAGGTTTTTGTTGTCCGGATCGTCCGAACACCATCCCCTCGCCCATTTGAAAGATACTTTGCGAGTCTGTCCGTGGCGCCGGAACTCATCGCATTTGACACCTCCAGCGGTCACATGATTACGCGTTGGGTCGAGGGTGATGTCCTTACAACGAATAGGCTCAGCCCAATAGAGGGATCACGTTATTTGCGGGAATTGCACGATGCCATTCCCTCTTCGGTGACGCGTTACGACGTAACAGAACACATTGCACGTCACTTCGAAGCGGCCGGACAAGCTGGTAAAGAACAACCATGGCTCGAACGTATCCGTTGGAAAGAACATAAGATTCGCGGGTGCCACAACGACCTCAATCCATGGAACATTATCCGCACGGAGACCGGCATGCGAACCCTCGATTGGGAATCGGCGGGCGATAACGACCCGCTTTTCGACGTCATCGGTTTTTGCTACGGCTCCGACTACGATGATGCTGAATCTCTTTGGTGCGCCGAAACGTACTTAGGTCGACGTTTAAGCGAAGAAACATTACGCAAAACACAAGCGATCTTTCAACTAAGAGAACACGCCTGGGCGATTTCACAGATTAGTGCCGGCAACGACCGCGATGAAATCATCGAGCAACGTGATCAATCCATTGCCAACGTCCAGCACCTTCTTTAAGTCAATGTAGCGATAACTTCGATTGCACGGCTGAGTCGGGAGGCGCCTAGACCCTCGATTTCAGTGTAAGGCGACTCAAATTCTTCTAGGGTCCGCGTGTAAAGGTTGTGTATGCGTTCCCGATCGTGTTGTGACTCTCTAAGCGCGTCTGTCTCCCATGGAACGTCCGGCTTCATCAAAAGGTAATGCCGTCCCTCGATAGCTTGAAGGTGCTCAACAAGCCAAATCGGGGGGGCACCAAATTTGTCGAGCCACCAAACGTAAAGTACCACCGCGTCGGTATCGAGAATCCGCAGGGAGTTCCGATCGGATACGAAATTCCGCTCACGACAAATCTGCGTGGTTGCTATGGAAGCTATATCTTGAACGGTGTAGTGCCGCCGCTTCTCAGCATGTATTGAAAAATACTCACGCGCGTATTCTGGTAGCCACTCAGCGTCATAGTGTTGGGCAAGTGAGTCACAAAGTGTGGTCTTACCCGTGCTCTCTGTCCCAACGATGGCAACGATCACGAAGGTGCGGGGTCCGTTACCATACTCGACGACATGGACCGCGACCAAGCCATCCAACCCCAAACGGCCATCGGGATGTATAACCCATAAAGTACGGCGTATGGCCATATTCCTTTAAAAATGTAAATCCCGGTCGCGAGAACGTCGATAACCAACCAAACAATCCAATTTTCAATATATTTATGCGCCGCCATCCACATAGCCGCAAAACTCATGACCGTCGTCGTACTGTCCCAATAAGCGAGATCGGCATCGGTGTAGTAGTCGAATAACCATCCCATCGCAATGATGCCAATCACCGTCGCAGTACCTAATAATGAGGCACTACGCATGCTGAGCCGGGCGACCACCAATCGGCCTCCGGAACTACGAGCACCGGCACCGCGGAGCCAGTAATACCAGCCATAGCCGTTCATAAAAACGTAAAAAACGTGCAGTACCAAGTCCGAATAAAGTCGCGCGTTGTAAAAAACCAATAAAGAAACCAACGCATACGCCAGGCCAACGGGCCAATTCCAAATGTTTTCACGGATGATCAGCCACACGCACAGGAGTCCCGACGCCGCACCGATCAATTCCCAGGGGCTAGAAATGAAGTAATTAGCAACGTTGATTAAAAAATCGGTCACCAGGGGACACCACGCTTAAAACCGGGACAGCGTGCCGCTTAGTATTCGCTTATGCAACCAATGACATTTGCGAGCTCGGTTCCAAGCTCACGATCTACACGAACGGTTAGCCGACGACAACTTCCAACCAGCCATCCTCTGGTTCCATGTCAAGTTCATCACCCGTCCGAAGATCGCGTGGACCGACAGAACGGTAGCCGACTTGGTATGGAACAAGCCCCATACCTAAATCGAGTTTAAGGCCGTCGAGAACTGACTCGTCGAATGGGACAAAAACTTTCATGGGCCCTTTGTATCCCAAAAAACTGCAGAGAGGAGGGAGCATCGTGGAGATATGGTGGAGACACTTCTTTCCGTCTGCCGGCCGCTCGGTAATTGAGCGTTGGTCAAGGTATGATCAACAAAATAATGACGGTAGATAGGCGATGGCTAAACACATCGCGATCGTTGAAGACGACCCCGATCAACGCGCCAACTACACCGACGCGATCACAAAAAAAGGTTATGACGTAACGGGATACGCGAGTCGCCAAGAGGCACTTGAGGGTTTCGATCGAGCTCTTCCGGATCTCGCGATTCTCGACATCATTCTCGGTGAAGATGTCGATGGCGGTTTCCAGATCTGTCGAGATCTCTTATCCCGAGCTCCAAGCCTGCCTGTTATTTTTCTTACAGAGCGCATCGACGAAATCGACAAGATCTCTGGTTTACGGCTCGGCGCTTGGGACTACCTCCCCAAACCTATTTCGCTCGACTATCTCGCTGAACGTATATCGTCCTTGCTACGTATCGAGGAAGTTCGAGGAGAGGATGACCCGGACAACTCATCTGCGAAGCGAATAGGTGAGCTGACCCTAGACCAGGACGCTTTGTTAGTTTCTTGGCGTGGACAAAGACTAGATCTCTCCGGAACCGAGTTCCGAATGCTCGCCAAACTTGTTCGCGTTCCCGGTCACGCGGTCAGTTACGACACCCTCATGAATGCAACAATGCAGTCGCTCGTAACGAACAACACGATCAATACCCACATGCGGAACATCCGAAAGAAGTTCGAGAAAATCGATCAAGAATTCGCCTGTATTAAAAGCGAATACGGATTCGGGTATCGCTGGTCCGCTTGAAAATTTTTTCTGGCATTCGGGGACCACGCTTGGGCACGAAGCTCATGCTGCTCGGATTTTCCCTTTTGGTCATTCCCTGGCTGTCCTATCTCCAGCTCATCGAGATGGAACGACTACTGATTCAAAGCCGCGAAAACGTGCAGTTACTTCTCGCGCGGGGTATTTCAACGCTCTTCAATGGCCGTGACGATCTTTTTAACGATCTCCCTTTGAGTTACCCGCTCGAGTACGAACCCTTGTACGTCCACCCACTGACAACATCGATCCGACTCGACGGCCATCCAGAAGATTGGGGATCAGGCCTCACAGAAAAGGCCCAACACTTTGGCCCCGCCCGTGCTGATGGGTCTTTCGATCTCCTTATGGCAGAACGCAACGATCAGCTGTACATATACCTCAACGTGATCGACGATCGAAGAGTCTATCGAAGTCCAGGCTACCTGCGGCTCGATACTGCTGATCACGTCCGTATCAACTTTTTTGAGACCGACGGCACCGACGGTAGAATTACTCTCACTCTTCACGAACCTGGTGTCGCGTCTGCCTACCGAATGAGCAATGACTGGCGTTTCGCTGCGACCGGTGCGCCGCCTGCCAACGAAGTCCAGGGCTCCATTGCCGAAACCGAAAATGGTTATGGAGTTGAATTTCGATTGCCACTTTCGATGATGGGTTCTAGGAGAGGTTTCGCCGTCTCCTTCGCCGACGTCGATAATCAGGAATCTCGTGAGATTCGGAACGTCGTTCAAACTCTCCCAAAGGGCGACAAAGAAAGCTTCAACCTCGTGGTGTTTCGGTCGCCCCAAGTACTCAACATCATCCAAGGACTCGGGTATTCGGGTGCTCGAATACAAGTGATCGATAGTCAGCGCCGAACACGTGCAGAAACTGGTTCCTACGGAACGATCGATTCGGCAAATCGGGCCAATCCCGCAGTCTTAGATACTCGAGTATGGTTCACGACCATACGACCGCTGCTCCATAAATTGATTACTCGCGAAGAGTGGCGTGATCAGCCCCAGACTGAATCGGATAGCATTTTCGATAGAGCGCTCACCACTGCGCTCGACGGTCAACCTGGCGTCCTTCGTCGAGTAACCGACGATGCTCAAATTATTGTGGCATTGCATCCAATTGTTTCAAAGGACAAAACCTTAGGTGCAGTCGTCGTTCAACAAAACATGGCTGAAATTCTCACCTTCCAGGAAGCGGCTATTGAACAAATCGTTTTGTTCTCGATTTTGTCCCTGTTAGCCGTATTCGTCGTGCTACTCGCTTTTTCAGTCAGGTTGGCGTGGAGAATCCGGGGGCTTCGTCGTGAAGCCAACGCTGCGATAGACCCGTACGGTCGCCTAAGAGCAAGCGCTTTACAGTCAGAAGTTAGAGCAGGTGATGAAATCGGCGACCTAGCCCGCAGCATAGACAACATGCTGATGCGTTTAAACCAGCACAACACCTTCATCGAGAACATGCCACGAACACTTCGGCACGAAATCAACAACCCCCTCAATACGTTATCTACGTCGCTCCAGAACCTTGAAAACGAATCAGAGTCCGTACGTAACAGTAAATACCTAGAGAGCGCAAAAAGAGGCGTTCTTAGGATCGGGGCCATCGTTCAAAATTTGGCGGATGCCGCAAATCTAGAGGAATCACTCGAAACCGAAGAACTTGAGATATTGGATATCGAGAAGCTGATTGAAAACTATGTGGCCAATTTCCAGCTGACGCACGAAAATCATCGCTTCGTTTTTCGCGGGACTGGTGAGCCAGTCTTCGCAAGAGTTTCCGACTATCGCATCGAACAACTTCTCGACAAAATTATCGACAATGCGATCGACTTTCACCGTCCTGAATCTCCCATTAAGGTCCAACTAGATACCTTTCGTGAGCATCTTCAGATCAGTGTTGCCAATCGTGGACCCGCATTGCCCCGCGGTGCAGGAGAATCGTTATTTGAGTCGATGGTTAGCCATCGTGGGCGCCAAAGTCGTCTCCATTTCGGTCTCGGGTTATACGTGGTTCGGCTAATCGCAGAACATCACGGGGGTAGCGTGCATGCGCTGGATCTACCGGATAGTTCGGGGGTCGCATTCATCGTTCGCTTACCACTCGATCGCGTTCGACCACCCACACCGCCAAAGTTCGAAAAAACAGAGGCTGCGGAAACAGCCTAAGCCGGACGGTAGTGCGCGCCGATCGACACGTCACCGTCCTCGCAGACAACCTCCTTACGTTTTACTAGGTATTCCATTGAGGCCAGCACGCTTCTCGCAGCAGCGGCATGAAGATATTCGGGCACTTCCTTGTACATACCAGGCACCATCTCGGGGATAGTCGTTGTGCCAGCGCGCAATGCGAGCATAATCTGGTGTTCGCGATCCTTACGATGCTGGATAAACGACTCAACATGCGCATTCGTTTGGGTGATGGCGGGTCCATGAGTTGGCCAGTAAATAACGTCTTTCCGGTCAAGTAATATTTGCAGACTCTCCATGTAGGCCTCCATGTCGCCGTCTGGAGGTGAGATGACGCTCGTCGACCAACCCATCACGTGGTCACCGCTAAGAAGGGCTCGCTCGCTCGCTAATGCATAACAAACGTGATTCGAGGTGTGGCCTGGCGTGTAGACACATTCAACGGACCAAGTTGGGCCATCGATTATGTCGCCATGACGAATCTCGTTATCCGGGCGGAAGTCAGTATCGCCGCCCTCTTCAACGACGACCCCTTGTTCCTGTTTACCCGAACCATGGGGTCCATACGCGTACGTCTCCGCGTCGCAATATTCAGCCAACAATGCGCAACCTGGCGAGTGATCCATATGGGTATGAGTGACCAGCATGTGAGTGATGTTTTCACCCCTTGTTGCCTCAAGGATTGCATCGATATGCGTTGTATCCGCCGGACCCGGATCGACAACGGCAACCTCGCCCTGCCCCAAAATATAGGTACCTGTACCGTACAAGGTAAACGCACTGGGGTTATTCGCGATGACACGTCGAATATCCCCAGATATTTGGGCTGAACGCCCGTACTCAAATTCGAGATCACGAACATAAGGAATGCTCACCGACATACCACTCGCCACTCGCGTAATGACTGCCAAGCATAGGCAACGGAGAACTGTCGAGCAATACGATTTCGCCATCGCAAGCGATTGTGTCGGCGAATCTTAGTCATCCGCTTTGAAATCCCTTATCCATTGATCTCGCAACTGGCGCCACTCCCCAACGTCAGGCCGTACGGTCAGAGCTAATTCTAAATACAGTCGTGCTTCGGTCTGAAGGCCAACGTCGTGCGCTTCGTGGGCGACCAATGCAAGCCGTTCGGCGGACTCAATTAAACGTTGCTCGGCATCGCGGTTTCCTGGATCCAAGCGAAGCGCCTCCCTGAGGGTAGCCACCGCATTGTTATCGGCAGGTTCAGTGATAAATCCTTGCTCAATCAGTAGCTCGGCTCCAGCAATAAGCGTTTCTACCCGATCAACGCGCTCTCGCTCCAACGCGTAACGAGACTTAAACTCTGCAACCGACGCCTCCCCGAGTCCGACGGCGATAGTACGATCAATCAATCGATCAATTTCTACGAAGCCCCGAAGGCTTAACAAGTCGTAAAACCGGCGTTGAACTTGCGCAATGATTTCGGACATCCCCTGCGTTGCGATCGCGTTCTCAGGATCAGTGGCAAGGACCCGTTGATATCGTTCGGCCGCGTTCGACTCTGGGGGATCGATCAAACTCCCAAGCGCCCGTAAGCGACTCGCTTCCCGCAGTAAACCATCGATTTCGGCTTGTAATGTCGCTGCCTGCTGAATCTGTTCACGAACGCCATCTAAACCCGTAAATTCAGGGTTGGCAGAGCTGGCACGCCCCATGTTCGCCATCGCGCTGGTAACGTCGCCAGCTGCCGCGTCTTGTGATGCCAAATCAGCGTAATATTGCGCAAATCGATCGAGTTCGGCCGGCGCCTCTGCATTTGTTGGGTCTAGTCGTACGACTTCCTGGTACGCTTGAACTGCGGAAGCCGACGACGCAACGTTGTCTCGCCCCTGGCGCTGCAATAACGCGCGCGCATCTTCCAACAACGACTCAGCAAGCCGACGATCTGCTAGATCCTCAAAGAGAACGGAGAGGTCCGCATCGCTTGAATCCAAATTGAAGGATTCGTTCAATTTGACCTCTGCAAGTGCTAAGTCGCCGGCATCAAGGGCGTCGCGAATATCCGACTTCCACGCGTCGACAGCGCTGAGCAAACCGGCTTGCGCACCCACGTGGTCCGGGGCGATTTCGAGTACTCGGCTATAACCGGCCACAATCGCAGACAGACTCTGGTTGCTATCGCTTCGAAGCCCCTCGGCCACATTCCACGCCTCCTCCACACTCGGTGTATTTGAAGGAATCAGCCACGAGAAGAGAACATTCTCGGTATCGGGTGCTCGGTCAACCAAATACCAAGTCCCCCCAAGAATTAAAACGGAGATCAGAATCGCCAAGGCTCCCCTGGACAGCAGTGTCCTCGGCGTCACTGTTTGCCGACGCCCACCAATTTCGCCGCGCTTGGAAGATACCTCGCTCGGCGGCGGTTGGATCAAATGAATTTCCACCGTCGTTACAACTTCTGAGCGCACCACCGCCTTAGGGATTAATCCTTCCATACTAATCTCAGCCAACGCTCGACGAAGATCTTCGCCAAGCGCAAATCGCTCTTCAGGCGCTTTTGCGAGACACCCGTCGACGATGGGCTGCAGCGCAGAAAATTGATCGGGAAGCTGTGGCACTGGGTCTCTAGCCTGACGAAGTGCCACGTTGCCACCACGATCCGGTCGGTAAGGTAGTTCGCCCGTGAGCATCTGATAAAAAACAACACCCAAACTGTAAAAATCTGTACGGCCATCAATCTCACGACCCATCGCTTGCTCGGGACTCATGTACTCGGGCGTACCCAAAACAGTGCGGCGCTCAGCAGCACCGTTTTTTCCGCATTGAAATTCAGCAATCCCGAAGTCCGAAAGGACCGCAACTGCTTGGTCACTAAATAGAATATTCCCTGGCTTAACATCGAGGTGGACGACATCCTTTGTGTGGGCGTAGTCCAATGCGCTCGAAAGCTGATTCATCACGCGAACAAGCTCGTGTATCTCGAGTCCCTTGGCGAGCTTGTGTGTCAAATCACCCTGTCTCAAATAATCCATAACAACAAACGGTTTGCCGTCTTGAACGCCGTAGTCATGAACGCGAATCACGTGTGGGTGATTAAGAGATGCGACAATTGCTGTTTCTCTTATAAAGGCCTCGTCGTCGAATTCGCCGGCAGTTATTTCCGGGTCAACGATTTTTACGACTACATCACGGCCAGTCGACGTTTGGGTCGCTAGGAAAACTCGGGCACTCGAACGCGACCTTAGTTCACGGTGAATCTTGTAACCACGAAGTTCGATCATTGAGATTCCGGCGACGGCAGGGCCTTAACGTCACCCTGGATGAGGCGCCCGAGCACAAACCGACCGTTGACGATGTACGCTTGACCATCAACGCTAACCGCAATTCCGGTGCCGTGCGCCTGTCCATTAATGCATGAACTCCCGGCAAATATCCAAGGAGCGTCATCGATACTGAGTCGGCACCGATCGCTTTCGACAATAGGCCATGCCTCCAGCAGATCGCCCATACGCCATTGTTGGAAAACAGGCACTTCGTTCGGAATGGTCTTAACCCCATAACCATTCATTTGATTGAGGGCAAATAGCCCCTGATAAGTCGTACCGTCGCGCCAATAGAGGACACCGAGACCGTGACGCTGGTCTTCGAGAAATTGTCCCTCGTATTGATTACCAGTCGGCCAAGTAAGAACACCCGTTCCACTTTTTACACCGTCGCGGAACAAACCTTCGTAACGCCGTCCGTCAGACCAAACATATGCACCGTTCCCGTGCATCTGGTCATTCAAGAACTCACCTTCATAAACGTCGTTCTCGGCCGAGACGAAACGACCTGTCCCCGTTCGTCTATTATCGAGGAAGTCACCTACATATTGGTTTCCGTTAGGCCAGCGAAGAGTACCTGATCCGTGTCGCTTATCGTTCCGAAAGGCACCTTGATAAACACGACGGTCAGCCCAGGAATAAGTACCCTTGCCATGCATCTGGCCATCCAGAAAATCGCCCTCGTACCCAGCACCGTCACGCCGCTCTAATCGTCCTTGTCCCGTCCTTACTCCGTCCGTCACGTCGCCTACGTAGATGTCACCGTCGACGAGTTCAATGCGCTGAACATCGGCACCGATAATGGTTGCGGACAGAGAAAGCACCAACAAGAAGGCTTGTCCGGAAAACGTACGTTCGATAGTTGAGCGGGAAGGAAAAAAGCGAGCCAAACGTTTCCTTAGTAAACTTCCCGAAAACACCGGTACCTTACTGGAATTGGATCACCTTTTCTTCATATCGATTTGCGTCGCAGTTGGCGCGGTGACCGGCTTTTTGGGTGGTCTCCTCGGCATCGGTGGCGGAGTGATTGTCGTTCCCGCACTCATCATTTTGTTCGACGTAATGGATCTTTTTCCATCGACTCGGTTCCCCGCCAACACCGGGACCCTTTTGGCGATCGGCACATCGTTGTCCACCATCATCTTCACAACTGCGTCCGCCGCGTACTCTCAAATACGACGAGGCATGGTCGAATGGCTAGTGGTTCGGCGCTGGGTGGTGTTTCTCTCGCTCGGAAGCCTCGGATCAAGCTACGTTGCGAGTGCCCTGTCCGACACTTTCCTGAAAACCTTCATCGCTGCTTTGGTTCTTTTCGTTGCGTGCGTGATGTTGACCTCGTGGAAACCAAGTCCTAGCCGAGATTTACCTGGTCGCTTCTTGAGCGCACTGCTCGCCTCAATCGGTGGGATGGTCGCTGGAATCGCCGGCATTGGCGGCGCAAATATCGTGGTCCCTACGTTAATTTACTATAACGCCCCGATCCTGCGTGCCACAGCCACTGCAAGCGCGGTTGGTCCCGCGATCGCTCTTTTCGGGACAATCGGCTATATCTACCGGGGTATGGAGATCGAGGTTCCCAACGCGTGGGGATTCATTTACCTCCCCGCAACTATATCGATTGTTCTCGCCAGCGTTCTCGTCGCGCCGCTCGGTGTCCGGACCGCGCACAAGCTCCCATCAGCTCCACTACGTAAGGCCTTCGGCGTCCTTATGATTATCGTAGCTCTCCGGGTTGTGTGGTCTATCTAGCACTGACCTCACCGACGGTCCGTAACTGAATTGCATCGACTGGCCCTGCGGCTAATACATCGCTAATGACCACCACCCTTTCTTCAGAATGAAGGCCTTCTCGTTGACGCAAAACGGACAGGGCGGTTTGGATGGTTTTTTCCGGATTGCTGCTAAATGCGGTTCGATGAGCGTACACACCCCGATTCAACATCAACCGACGACGCACCTGACTTAAATTCGAAAACGCAAAGATGGGCACATCCGTTGGACCACAATTTGTAACGAGATCTGCGGTGACCCCACGACGTGTAATGACGACGATACCCGACGCAGAAATTCTTCCCGCGAGCTCGAGCGCCGAACGGGCAATGTTCTGCTTATCAGATTCGGTGGCTAACTCTTGAGCGAACCCGAGATCGGGAAATCGTTCGCTCGCCATAGCTATTTCGGCAAGTTGTTCCACGGCCTTGACAGCGTGCTCACCAATACTCGTCTCGGCAGAAAGCATCACAGCGTCGACGCCTTCGTATATGGCATTCGCAACATCCGTCACTTCAGCACGGGTCGGAATTGGGTGTTCAACCATCGATTCCAACAGATGGGTCGCTACGATAGAGCGACGTCCCGACTGGAACGACGAACGGACTAGCTGGCGTTGCAAGTTGGGCAACGTCGCGATATCCGTCTCAATACCGAGATCGCCACGTGCAACCATTAGCCCATCCGCCGCTTTGGCTATTGATCCGATGTTTTTCGCGCCTTCTCGGTTTTCGATCTTCGCAACAATATGAACTCCATGATTTCGAGCGCCTAGAAGTTCGCGCATCTTGGCTATGTCCTCATGACTCCGAACAAACGATTGCGCAATAAAATCGACATCCAGATCCAACCCAAACGCTACGTCATCTCGATCCTTCGGAGTGATGGCAGGAAGATTGATGTGAACGCCAGGAATATTGACGTGTTTGCGGCTACCGATTTCACCGTCGTCCAACACCGCGCAACGAATAGCAGCCGGTTCTTGATCGCGGACCCTCAGATTAATCAAGCCATTATCTAGAACAATCGTGTCGCCTACGGATACGGCGCCTTTAAGTCCTTCGAACTGAACTTCGAGACTCGACGTAACAGGCCCTTTGTAATCCTTCGACTCAGGAATCAGTACTACCTCCGTGCCCTTTCGCAAGACCAACGGGCGCTCCAGTTTGGCGGTTCGTATTTCCGGACCTTGCGTATCGATCAATATGGGCACGGGATACTTTGCTTTCCGATTAAGAGTCTTGATCCATCCGATGGTGCGTGCAGCTTCGTCGTGGGTCGCGTGCGACATATTAATTCGCGCGACGTTCATCCCCGCTTCGTACATAGCGTTCAACGTATCGAAATCGTTGGAAGCTGGTCCGATTGTGCAGATGATTTTTGTTCGTCTTAGCATTAATGAATTCTATGGTAGAACGCCCAATCAAACAGCTTTCCGGACGGTCTCAAGAAGACCAGAAGTTCGCCAGAGCGCTTCCGATAGCGTTACTCATCACTGGGCGAGATCGCCAATGATGTGGGAAATATTTCTGGTAAGCAGACTCGGTAAAGCGTGGATCAATCATGACCACCACGCCCCGATCCGTTGGACCTCTGGCAACGCGTCCTGCCGCTTGTACAACGCGCGTCATGCCAGGCTGTCGATACGCGATCTCATTACTCCCATCGTTTTCGGCGAGCGTATCTCGGACAAGGCTCCTTGGCGGAATGCCCGGTCCTACGACAACGACTCCTCGTAATACGTCCGATCGATAATCGACCGATTCAGTAAAAACCCCCCCAAGAACAACAAAACCCACCCTCATCGAACGGGGTGTATTGATCCATTCGATAAATGCCCCCTGGTCGTCCAGTGACATGCTTCGTTCTTGCGACAATAATTCGCCGTCAAAGCAACAGAAATCTTGAACGAGTCGCAGATATTCAAACGAAGGAAATGCCACCAGGTAGTTGCCTGGCATCGCAGTAACAACCGAACGGATGACGTTTGCCACGCTCGGCGCCGTGATTGCCCGGTCACGAAAAAAGGTTGACACGTCGGGGACGATGTAGACCCCAGTATTGTGTGCGCCGTACGACGGAGTCGAACGCAACGCTCGGCCCTCGCAACCATGCACCGTCTGGAAAACCGTAGCCGGCGATAGCGTTCCCGAAAACCGCACGCTACCTCGAAAGTCGTCCACCACCTCGCGTATATGAGATCCTGGCTTAAGGCAACGCATTTGAACCGTGGTCAGACTTCCCTCCCGGGTCAAAAAGTAACGAAAAGCCTCATCGTCGTACCAAGAACTGCCTTTATGGAAACGGTGTGCCGTAAAAACGAATTCCCTGAGGTAATCGTCATAGCTTTGCTCAGGACCGTCATCGAAAACCACCCGGAGAAAACGATCCAAGGCTCGTATTAGTGCCCTGGGCGCCTCGGGCAGAACCAACTCGCCGCCTTCTGGCAAGTACGTACGTCCGAGATTAGCCAATGCACGATCGATGGAACGTATTTTTTTCGCCACCCCATCGAGCTTTGAAGAAGCGTCAAGCCGTTGAAGTTGGGATCTATCGATGCGCGTTGACAACATCTCTTGCACGCGATTGCCGAGCTGGTGTGCCTCATCAATTAGAAGGCCAACCTGGGCGGTTCCATATCCAAGCTGCCGAACCCTACTGAAGACAGGGTCGAATACATGGTTATAGTCACAAACCACGACATCGACCCAACGAGACGCATCTGACGCTAACTCAAACGGACAGACTTCGTGCTTGCGCGCGATGCTCTCGACCGCGCCGCGATCATTGATACCATTGGCCATCAAGTCCGTGCGGGCGTTTGGCAAACGATCGTAGTAACCACGAGCGTACTCACAAACTTCGGGGTCGCAGGGAACCTCCGGGTTAAAACAAGTTTTCTCCTTCGCCGTTAACGTTATCGCGGTTAGTTGTGAATCATTGCCTGCAATTTTGTTAAGTGCTTGTTCTGCAGCTCCCTGGCCAGTGTTCCGTGCTGTCGCATAAATCACCCGTTCGAGAATACCTTCACCCATTGCCTTCGCAGCCGGAAACAGCGTAGCCATGGTTTTTCCAGTTCCAGTCGGCGCTTCGATCATTAACTGGCCTGAATCCCTAAAAGTGCGATAGCAATAACGCGCAATGTTTCTCTGATCATCGCGAAACTCCGTATAGGGGAAATCCATCGTGTGCAAGAAATTCGTCCGCCGGCGACGGAGGCGTTGAACCAGTAGAAGCCAATTCACGTACGTCCTGCAGGTCTCAACAAAGTACCTTCGAAGCTGCTGTGACGTCGCAACGTCCTCAAATGCAAATTGCTCATTCCGGTCGGGGTGCAAATAGGTCAATCGCAACTCACAACTACTCAGAGATTCTCGTTTGCACAATATTGCTGCGTAAATTTTCAACTGAGCGAAATGTAGCCCACCCGCGTATGCGTATAGCTGCCGAAATTCGCTACGGGTCGTTTTGATTTCTTCCACTAGCGCGCATCGATTACGATCACCACGTTCGCCACGAAAGAGAACGCCATCAATCCGACCGTTAATTGCGAGTTCTAGATCCTCATCATTAAATGCTTCCGTAACAACCTGTTCGGTAAGGTAGTTAGCATTCGTTTTAACGGAATCGATTTGATAACGCCGTTGAGCTTCTATTCCCTCGGCCGATGTTGTTGGTTGATCGAACCGATAATGAATATCGCCGCTGCGATGGACGTGTTCCGCCAGATCGCGAACTGCCACGCGAAACTTCATACCAATGAAAAGCGCATAACCCGAGTGGGGATATCGCGTTCCAATAGGCGGCGCATCCAAAGTTGCTGATTGCTCTGAACGCGATCACCGGGCCCTTTGACCTCAACAAACTCGTATCGCCCAGGCTCGTAGAGTACCGTCAGATCGGGGAACCCGGCGCGTGCTTCCTCGAGCCCTGCTCGGACGATGCTCAATACTTGGCCAAGCGCAGGCGCGTCGATGACCTCGACGATCCGTTCAAGTCGATCCTGGGTGAGCCCGGACCAGTTGATGAGTCGGTTAGAAATTCCATTCTTGTCACGATGAGTGCGCAAAAGTCTTTCTGGTAAAGAATCCGTGGATTCAAGCGGGTCCTCACAATGGGATTGCCTCACGCCGAAAAAATCAGGCCAAAAAAGGTCGGTGGGGCCGCTTTGAAAAGCGTTCAAGAATGCCCCATCAACCGGGGCATAAATCCAATCCCAAAAAGCCAGCCCAAAAAGTCCCATCGGCAGCTGGTTCTCTAAATGCCATCCCATACCAAAATCTTCGGTCAATTGAGCTAGCGCATAACGTTCGATCGAATCAGGCTTAGATCCAAACAAACAGACGTCGGTTTGTGGGATGGACGGCTGGGATACCGTGGTATTTGTGGCGCGCCGTGCAAACTCCCCTTCGAGCGTCGTCCACGGCCTTCGAACCATTTCCTCGGCGAGTTCGTTTACGCCCCGAGTATCTCCAAGCTTCATGAGTATTCGAAGCTTGCGTTCCCTCGCCGGTGCGAGTGACGATCTCGCGTAACCGCTTAACGCGGCATCGAGTTCTCCCGCCCTTTCAAAACCCCGAGCGAGTCGATTCAGCGTACGCGATCGACGTCGCTCCACGAAACGATGTGGAAACTTGCGCCAAAGACGCGTTAACAAAGAGATGGCTGACCGATCCGGACGGGGGCCCAACTCATGCACGATCTCTGTCACTCGCATCAAATCAAGGTACGCGTCAAGCGTTCGACGATCGGTGAACAAACGTCGTTTCGCTGGCAATGCGTATTCTTCGAATCGAGAAATCCCGAGATCGCGTAACACAAAGGTGCTCAAGTCCTGGTGGGGATCGCCAAAAAAAAGCAACCGATACACGGCTAAATACTCTGCGGAAGTTAGCACTACCCACGGATCGTGCTTTTGCAGCCTTTCGACGATTGAATCGTGTTGGTGGTAATGAATGATTCGTTTTACATGTTCGTTCTTGGGTTTTACCGGTTTGATTTCGGGAAAAAGGCAATGGAGTTCAGCCACGCTCCAGCCTGTCAACAGGACGTTCAATTCAGTATCCGGACACCAATCCACCAACTCGACAGCACAGAGTTCAGAAATCGCTTCGGCACATGCCGCAACTTCTGCGTAATTCAGCTTTTTAACTCTCAGAAAGGGCGCTCTGCGGGAAACGATTCGTGCGTAAAGACGGCGTGAATCAGCTCTTAAATCGCGAACACGTCGACCGAAATCGATTTCTGCCTGGCTCAGAATGGATGCGTATTGATCTTCAACATCGTTAATGAGGGCGAGTAGATTAGTCGCGTAGTAATCACGGGGTGGGGCTTCATTAAGGAATAATTTAGGCAGTCAACTAACTTCCAATCGGTCGCATATCGCCGCATTATAATAACCATGTATATATATACAGCAAATTCTAAATGAGCGTCGCAGCTTTCTGCCTTTGCGTCGTGGTTTCGGAAAAGGCCTTAAAGGCCATTCTTGATGGAGCGGGCCAAGGCGCGTATCGCGACGACCATCCTTGGATCATTGCCGCCGAACGATTTCACGAGTCCCAAAAAGTCGACCAAAGAGTCCCTATTGTATTTGCCACGGGCGAGCCGCTGGCGTTCTCACACTGGAGCATCGTCGAATCGATCGACGTCCAAGAACTTCACGCGGGGGCATTCGAATCACGTTGTACGTTTGATGTTCTAACGCC
>CAJWCW010000046.1 GCA_913030615.1 uncultured Gammaproteobacteria bacterium
ATGTTGTCGATCTGTTGGTCAAGGGCGTCACAGACGTACCCAAGACCACCGGTTTTTGGAAGCAGTAGGTGCGCGTAGGGGGAACGCTGGCCGACTTTCTTTTCTTCGCTGTAGCGAGTGCCTTCTAGGAAGTTGAGAACCGATGTCGGTCGCTCAAGAAAGCCTTGGCACGCTTGCAGAGTTGCGTTTCGGTCGTGATTGCGCAGCGACGGGTTTTTCTCGAGCTGGGTGCGACTATAGCGACGGACGTAAGGAAAGCCGAGAAGCCACATGGCGATGCCGACCAACGGGACATATATCAGTTCTTTCTTCGTAAAAAACTTTAACGGGGGGATGTGCCCTAACAACGTGTTTTGCAGCACAAGGATGTCGGTCCAACTTTGATGATTACAGACCACGACATACCAGTGATTTCGATCCAATTCGGCGAGTAAAGGCGGTTTTTCGATAGTTGTGATATGAAGAAACCGGACGATAAAGCGATTCGAAAACACCCAACCGTCAATAATGCGGTCCATTAGATGGCCAAGTTGCGCACGAATCTGTTTTATCGGTAAGAGGAAACGCACTAAGCCCATGAGATACAAGGGCGCGCACCAGAACACCGTGCTGATCGAAATAAATAAGGCCGCCGTGATGCCCCTGAGCGTATAAATCATGAACGATGTTTAACACAGCGCCTCTACGGGCGACAGCGCGGGTACGTCAGGTTTGACACGGTTAACTCGAGGCCGGTCAGCATGGCTAGTTGTCATCGGCTTTGTAACGGTTGCTAGTTGCTCAACCGTTTCGTTTTATGGCCAAGCGCTCCGCGGTCAAGTGGAGATACTGGTTAATCGCGAAGCCGTCACCCACGTCATATCTTCTCCCAATACCACGGCCGTTCGACGGCAAGCGCTAATCGAAGTGGCGTCGATTCTAGATTTCGCGGGAGACACGTTGGGGTTGCCAGCGCAAGATCGGTACATGCGGGTCGTGGAAATCAATCGCCCGTATGTTGTTTGGAATGTTGTTGCGGCTGATTTGCTCAGCACTGAACCTTTGGCGCGTTGTTATCCGGTGATTGGGTGTGCCGCATATCGGGGATACTTTACGATCGAGGGAGCCGCAAGAGAAGCCAATCGGTTACAGCGCCGCGGCTATGACGTACATGTCAGCGGGATTGCAGCTTATTCGACTCTCGGTTGGTTTGATGACCCGCTTTTGTCGACGTTCCTCGACTGGCCGGTTGAACGGTTGGCTGAACTACTCTTTCATGAATTGGCGCACGTTGTTGTCTACGTGACGGGGGATTCCGCGTTTAACGAGGCCTACGCGTCGTTCGTGGGCGAACGAGGCGTGACGCGTTGGTTGAAGGAACGCGGTGGCGATTTAGAGGCCTATCGTTTACGTCGCCAGGCACGAGATCGGCTCGATAACTACCTGATAGCTTGGCGCGAGCGTCTGCGTCGGCTGTACGCCGGGGACGACTCCGAAGAGACAAAAACCGAACGTAAACGCTGGGCCATGCAGGAGATTGGTCGGTGCTATCGCCGGCATCGAGTACCACTTGGTGCGGGTCGGTTCGATGGGTACATGGAGGCGCCGTTTAACAATGCGCGTCTTGCTCAGGTGGCTACGTATGGGTATTGGGTGCCTGCTTTCGAGGCTTTGTTCTCTGCTGGACGAGAGGACTGGAAAATCTTCCATGCCGACGTGATCGCGCTGAGCGAATTACCCCGAGGTGAGCGTGACGAACGTATGCTGCGGCTACGCCAGGAGGAAGAAGCAAAGAATAGAGATGACCACGGCACCGAGGAGATTGAGTGCGAGCCCCTCTCTGACCATTCGATCGACGCCGAAGCGACCGGTTGAAAACACAACCAAATTTGGAGCGGTCGCAACGGGTAGCATGAAAGCGCAGCTGGCGCTCATCGCCGCTGGAACCATTAACAATCGTGGGTCCATTCCAACTGCGATGGCGGCGGCGGCAAGTATTGGCATCAATAACAAAGTCGTCGCTGTATTACTCGTCATTTCAGTCATGAACGTCACGGATAGGCAGATCGCGATAAGGATTGCGAGTGGA
Organism: uncultured Gammaproteobacteria bacterium; assembly: GCA_913030615.1. Classification (GTDB taxonomy): domain Bacteria; phylum Pseudomonadota; class Gammaproteobacteria; order Pseudomonadales; family Azotimanducaceae; genus UBA11889. The sequence continues at coordinate 2,069 of CAJWCW010000046.1, forward strand.
TGCCAACTGGATAAGACGGATACCGCTTGACCCAAGGACTCGCTCAATCCTGATTCACCGAACGCTTTGGCAATGGCTATACCGCCGCCAAATAGGATCAACAACCCCCATTCAATTTTTTTTGCCGAGTCCCAATCGAGCAATTTTTTACCTTCGCCGTCTGGAACCAGGAACATAATGACGACTGCGGTCAGAGCGACCATCGAATCATTGGTCTGGTCCAAGGAAAATAATGCTGACCAGCCACCAAAAGGTTCGCTGCGGGTGATCCAGGCGAACGCGGTGAGTGCGAAAACGTACATGACACGCCGTTCGGCGGTTTTCCAGTCGCCAACTTCAGGTAAATCGACACCGCCGGTGTATCGTAGATTCCGAGTTAACCAAAAGCCCACGACAGGGAGAAAAACCAGCACGACGGGGATACCCCAGGTCATCCAGGTCAAAAAGGAAATGTCCGCCCCAACTTTCTCGCTATAGATCGCCATAAAGGCCACATTGGGGGGCGTTCCAATGGGTGTGCCGATACCTCCGACACTGGCTGCGTAGGCAACGCCCAGAAGGAGGGGAACGGGTAGTGCTGGGTCCCGTGCTTTTTCGATTACCGCCAGAGCGACGGGCAAGAGCATGAGTGTCGTTGCGGTGTTGGAAATCCACATCGAAAGCATTGCAGAGGCTGCCATGAACCCAAACACGAGGCGACGGCTGCTGGTACCGCCGAATGCGCGTACCATGGTCAGAGCGACGCGCAAATGTGCTCCGCTTTTTTCCATTGCCGTGGATAGAATGAATCCACCCAGTAACAGCAATACCAGGTAATGACCGTATGCGGCGGAGGTTTGTTCCATGGAGAGCACGCCAGTCATCGGCAATGCAACCAGGGGGATGAGCGACGTGACGGGTATGGGGATGGGTCCAAATATCCACCAAACCACGCAGATAATGGCAACGCTCAACGTGATTGCCGCGTCCCAAGAGAATCCGCTCGTGAGAAGTAAGAAACCGGCGGCGAACGCCAGAATCGGACCCAGCCAGAGCGAATGGGATGTGAGGGAAGAGTTCATGCGTCGCCGCCAAGATTGCCGGATCGGATAGCGGATGGAAAGCTCAGGTGAGAGTTTTTACTGGTATGACTTGGAAACCACGGGGATCGATCCGAGGCGCGATAGAGTCGTTCAATTTGCGGGTCTTCGAACCGACCTAAACCTCGAGCCCATCGAGGAACCGTTTGTGACGTATGTGCGACTGGCTCCTGAAATACTACCTAGTGTTGAGGCGACTTTGATTACGGGGATCACCCCAGCGATAGCCGAACAAGGGGAGAGCGAGTGGCAAGCACTGAGCGAAATTAACGAACGTTTTTCCATGGCGAAGACTTGTGTCACCGGATTCAACAGTATCCGTTTTGATGACGAGTTCATCCGGTTCGGTTTTTATCGCAACCTCATTGATCCGTATGGCCGCGAGTGGCGTGACGGAAATTCGCGATGGGATCTGATCGACCTAGTGCGTGCGTCGGGAGCATTGCGTCCAGATGGCCTCGAATGGCCGCTACGGGACGGCATACCAGTCTTTTCGCTTGAGCAAATGGCTCGAGCAAACAAACTTCAGCATGAAAACGCACACGACGCGATGTCCGACGTTGAGGCAACGTTGGCTTTGGCTCGCGCCATTAGATCTTGCCAACCTGAGCTATACGCGTATGCCCTCACACTGCGTCAAAAAACCGCGATTGGAAAACTTATGTTGCCGTTGGGCGAACAGATCTGCGTGCACGTGTCGGGCATCTACCCGAACCGTCGTTTTTGCCTTGCGCCCATTGTTTCGGTCGCTCTTCACCCTACCATCGACAATCGGGTCATCGCCGTCGATCTGGCTGGCGATATTGATTTCATTTGCGAGGGCTCGGTCGACGAAATTCGAAACGCGGTATTTGCCCCGGCAGAGCAACGAAGACATGCGACAACTCGTCCAGGGCTTGTCACCGTGGCGTTTAACCAATGTCCCTTCATCGCACCGATTTCTGTCGTTCGAGAAGCCGATGCGGACCGTTTGAACATTGATTTGGGCCAGGTGCAGCGGTCTCGGGAAACCTTGGCCAAATGTCCCGATCTAGCCGAGCGTATCGGCGCTGTGTACATGGATGAGGAGCGAGATCCACCAGGTGATGCCGAGTACGCGCTCTACGATGGCTTCATCAGTGGTGCTGACGGGCGTTCCAGCGAGCGCTTGCAGCAGGCCCTGAAAAATGGAAACGCCTGGGTAGACGGAGAATATAGTGATCCACGGTTAGCCACGTTAGCGCAGCGTTTGAAAGCCCGGGTCCGGCCCGACGAAATGGATCCAAAAGAACGTCGGGCATACGTAGAATTTGTCCGACACCGGCTCATGGGTGATGACAACAAGTTGAATGCGTTTCTGGACGAACTCCACGGGTGGGGGAAGGACGACGGTCTAGGTGTCCAAGACAGTAAGGTCGTTGCGGCCCTGATAAACCACGGGGAAAAACTTCGAGCGCAGTTTCTTGGAAATGTTTCCGATGGATGAGTGCGTTCGACTGGACGATGTGGGCAAGCAGTTTGGTGGTCAGTGGGTGTTTCGCCATGTCTCGCTGACTCTTCCGACTCGCCAAACAACGGCGATCGTGGGCCCGAGTGGATGCGGTAAAACCACGTTGTTGCAGTTAATTAATGGGTTAGTACGGTTGGATGAAGGCGATTTGAACGTATTGAACGCGCCAATCCCTGAAACTGATCTTCCTGCCTTCCGACGAAAGATTGGCTATGCCGTTCAAGGGGCTGGGCTGTTTCCGCATTTAACGGTGCAACAAAACATTGACCTTACAGCGCGCCTTGAGGGATGGAGCGAATCTAAAATCCGCAATCGAGTGGCAGGACTTTTCGAGCTCATGGGCATGGATTGGGCGCTTGGTGCGAGGTACCCCTATCAATTGTCGGGGGGTCAACAACAGCGCGTTGGCTTGTGTCGGGCGATGATGCTTCAGCCACCGCTGTTGCTCTTGGATGAGCCGTTTTCGGCGATCGATCCGATCACGCGCGAAGAAATTTACGGCCACTTTGAAGCATTGCAGCAGCAAGAGAATGTTAGCGCGTTGTTGGTAACCCATGATCTTCGCGAAGCCGTTCGGCTTGCGCGGTTTCTGGTGTTCATGGGCGATGGTCACATCCTTCAATATGGTGAAACGGCCGCGGTGCTTGAATCCCCTGCAACTGAGTCCATTCGACGCCTTATCGAGACGCAACTATGAAACATCTTGCGATCACGGTTGCGTTACTCGGTTGGCTGGGGTCGGTTGCCAGCGAGCCGATCGTTGTAGCGAGCAAGAACTTCACGGAGAGTTATCTCTTAGGAGAGATGATTGCCCAGCGCCTTGAACAAGAGGGCTTTGAGGTCGACCGCCGTTTCGGCTTGGGGGGGACTTTGATTTGTTACGAGGCGTTGGTAGCAGGAGAAATCGACGTTTATGTCGAATACAGCGGAACGCTGGAACAAACGATTCTCAAACTTGGGGAACGCACCTCGATTGACGGGCTCGACGAACACCTTGTTTCGCGCGGTCTGACGCTACTTTCCCCGCTTGGATTCAACAACACGTACGCTATTGCCGTGCGCAAAGAGGTCGCGGAAGAGCGTTCCTTAGAACGGATATCGCAGTTAACCAAATACCGTGACCTTCGTGTTGTGGTTTCCCACGAATTTCTTGAGCGCGAGGACGGATGGCCTGGGCTTCGGCATGTGTATGGTTTTGACTGGATCCCTGACGGCATCGAACACGGTCTTGCTTATCAAGCAATCGCCGATGGCTCCATCGACGTTACGGACGCTTATTCAACCGACGGCGAATTGCAACGGTACGATTTGAGGGTGTTGGCAGACGATAAGGCTTTTTTCCCCACCTACCTTGCGATTCCCCTCATTCGACACGATTTGTCGCCGTTGGCGCAGGCCGCGATCGAGGATTTAGCCGGCACTTTGGATGATTCGTCGATGGCGGCCCTTAATGCATCGGTCGTTTTTGAGGGCGAGGACTTCGCGTCTGCGGCGAGGAATCATCTCGACTCCATTGGTTTCGATGTTGCCGAGGAGCGTTCGAGTGGTTTCGACAATGGCGAGGGGTTTTCGAAGGAATTCGACAGCTTGATCCGTAACACGAAGCGGCACCTCTGGCTAACGGCCATTGCGCTTTTCACCGCGACTAGCGTCGGGATCGTGCTCGCATTGGCGGTATTTCAAGTAAGTTGGGTATCCAGAGCAGTACTGTATGTCGCCAGTCTGTTGCAGACGATCCCATCGATTGCGCTGTTGGCGCTGATGATCCCAATATTTGGCATCGGGATGTTGCCGGCGGTGGTGGCGTTGTTTTTGTATTCGCTGCTTCCGATCATCCGCAACAGCGTTACTGCCCTGGTGACGGTCGACCCGGTATTGCGGCGAGTTGCAACGGCCATTGGGTTAACGCGATACGATGAGATTCGATACGTTTACCTACCCTTAGCCATGCCCGCAATCTTAGCCGGTGTACGTACCGCGGCTGTCATCAGCATCGGTACGGCAACGCTCGCCGCATTTATTGGGGCAGGTGGATTGGGCGATCCAATTGTTACGGGGCTTGCACTCAACGATACATCGCTCATTTTACAGGGCGCGATACCAGCGGCAGTTCTTGCGATTGCGACTGAATTGGTGTTTGAAGGCATTGAACGCGCCCTCATTCCACGGCACCTAAAGGTGCTCGAGGAACCTACCTAGGTTGTCGCGCTGAATTGCTCCAACACCTACTCGCAATCGACAAGCTGTCATGGACGATGCTAGGTCTGGTAGGTTTAGGCTTCATGGGAGAGGAATCCACAGATGGAAATTAATCGAACGGCTCTCGTCAGGATTGCATCGTCGGTTTTGTTGGTCTTGGCAATGTTCGGGCAGGCGGATGTCGGTTCGAATATCCGTGACGCGGCCCGGCCAGAATCAGATACGGGTCGCGATGCCGGACGCAAGCCAGCGGAAGTCCTGCATTTTCTCGGGTTGCAAGAAAGCGCCATCGTGATGGACGTTATGGCATCGAGCGGCTATTACACCGAAGTCTTAGCGCATGCGGTCGGAAGCGAAGGGACCGTCTACGCCCAAAACCCGCCGATGATGTTGAAGTACAGGGACGGGTTTTACGATAAAGCCCTGGCCCAGCGACTGAAGGGCGGGCGTCTGACGAATGTGGTCCGACTCGACCGCGATATGGGTGACTTGGGCATTCCATCGGAGAGCGTGGATTTGGCGATAACGGCGCTTAACTTCCACGACATCTATAACAGTGCCGGCGAGTCGGCTGCGTTGGAGTTACTGTCCCAAGTCTATGGCCTCCTGAAGCCAGGAGGCGTCTTTGGTGTGATCGACCACGTTGGCAATCCAGAAGGTGACAACAACCGTCTTCATCGAATGGATGAAGCGGCGATGCGGGATCTAATCGCACGTTCAGCGTTTCAACTCGATGGATCCGGTGATTTGTTACGAAATCCGAAGGATGATCACACGGGGGGTGTGTTCGCACCGGATGTACGTGGCAACACGGATCGCTTTCTTTTCCGCCTCAGGAAACCTAAGTAACGCGATACCAGTAGGAGATAGTTGTTCAATGAGTATTGACCTTTACACCTTCGCAACGCCGAACGGCCGCAAGATCTCGATTGCATTGGAGGAGCTTGGACTTCCGTACAACGTGCATCCGGTGCATATCGGCCGGGATGAGCAATTTGCACCGGACTTTTTGCGAATCAGCCCGAACAACAAGATTCCGGCCATCGTCGATTCAGAGAACGGTCGCACCATGATGGAGTCAGGCGCGATTCTTCTGTATCTGAGCGACAAAACGGGCCAACTCGCGGGCGATGATCCGTGGGTAACCATGGAATGGTTAATGCTCCAGATGGCCAGCGTCGGCCCCATGCTTGGCCAGGCCAATCACTTTTTGCATTTCAATTCTGGTAAATCGGAATACGCGGAAGCGCGGTACGCGGATGAAGCAACCCGGTTGTACGGCGTTCTAGACCGGCGCTTAGGTGAGGCTGCCTATCTTGCGGGGAGCTATAGCATTGCCGACATCGCGACGTGGCCTTGGATCGCTCGGTGGCCTTGGCATCGGGTCGACTGGGACCAATTGCCCAATTTGCGACGTTGGTATACCGAGATTGCGAAGCGGCCCGCGGTCATCGCGGGCTGGGATGTCCCAGTAGCCACCGGTGATATTCCGATACCATGAGTCAGTGCGCGACGTGGTCCATTCACGCTCGGGTGGACAGCGGCCCGGAGCCTACAACACGATGGGAGCAGTGCCGTGAAACGTAAAATCGACACGGAGACACCAGTAACACCAGCGAAGTTCGCGCACTTTGTATTGCGGGTGCGCGATATTGAAAAATCCCTCGACTGGTACCAACAAGTTCTCGGCATGTCGATCGTGCACGACGCGGGTAACCTGGCGTTCCTGACCTACGACGACGAACATCATCGACTTGCTTTGGCGAAGACACCGGTCGAGACGGAGACCGTGCGTGGCAGCCCGGGTCTTGACCACGTAGCCTATACGCTGGCGACACTCGGTGAACTATTAGGAACGTATGGTCGTCTAAAAGCGCTGGATATTAAACCGGTGTGGCCTATCAACCACGGACTTACTACGTCCCTTTATTATGCGGATCCAGATGGCAATCGCGTCGAGTTTCAAGTGGAGAACTTTGATACAACCGAGGAACTGAACGCGTTCATGCGATCATCGGCCTTTGCCGAAAATCCCATCGGCGTCGAGTTCGATCCTGATCGACTACTAGAACGCTATTGCAACGGCGATTCGTTGCACGAGTTGCGGTTGCAAGGTTCCGCATAACCTACGCGCTCGAATAAACGGGTGGTTATTCCGCAAACACCAACGTTTTCAGGGTCGATGCCCGTTCCTTGAGCTCTGCTCCCTCGAGCGTGATTGCAGGGCCGGCACTCCAAACTGGCGCCGGCCAACCAGCATCATCTTCTCGCCGGCCGATGACGTGTATGTGCAATTGCGGCACCATGTTTCCGAGAGCGGCGACGTTGATTTTGTCGGCACTGGCGTACGTGTGTAGGGCTTTGGACGCGATTTCGACCTCGGTAAACGCTTGTTCGCGGTGGGTTGTTGGCAGGTCGTGAAGATCGCGCAGGCCATCAATGCGAGGCACCAAAATCAGCCAAGGGAAACGAGCATCGCGCATCAACAATACCGAACACAGATCGAGGTTCCCAAGTTGCTCACAGTCAGCGAGTAGTTGCGCATGAATGTTGAAACTGGCGCTCATCGTTTTGGATACCCGCCGACCCAAATCGGACTTGACCAAGCCATCGCATCATTGGCCTGCAACACGCGCACGTAGTAATAATCGCCGTGACCGTCTCCTAGGTCATCGAATTCAAACTGGACGTCGTCTGGTCCATCGGTCACCACGGACCTTAATGAAACGGTGTCGACGTAGTCGTCCTGCACTAACGAGGTGGTCACGCGACCGTCTTTCATCGCACTGAATGCTAGCGTGACCGATGACGCGGGAATATTTTGGGGTGGGCGGAAGATGGGCGGTGCGCCTCCGAACTCACGTGCGGCCGCGAGATCAATGTCAATGTGACCGGTGCGACGGATGTTCTCGAGATCGAGCACGATCGAGCTCGTGTCACCACGTGTGAGCGTCGAAAATTCAAGTGTTTGGTCGTCGAGGACCTTCAGTGATTGTGAGTCGATGTTGTGAAAGTCGGTGCCCGAGACCTCTTTCACGGTGGCACCGGTCAGGCGTAAGGTCCCTTGCCAAAGTCGCCAGCCGCGGGGATTGTCGCCGCGGTTCGTGGGCTCTGAATCGGACTGAAAGGTGACATGAAATGTCCCGGACGATGACACTCTCTTTGCGTCGTTTTGCAGATAGTCCTGTTTCCAAATGGCCTCGTCGTTTCGAAAAACGGTAACGGTGTCGATCGGCGCCGTTCCGACGATCCGTCCGCGGAGTTTTCGATTCTTGGAAAAGCGCGCTCTCTGACCCATCTCGATTCCGTTGAGGCTGACGTCCAAAATCATGCGATCTCCCGTGGTGGCGTAAGACGCCAAGTCCTTCATCGCATCGAACAAGGCATCCCTCGATTTTGTCTGGGCGCGCAGTGCCCCCAATCCGCCGCGCTGCGAAAGCCCACCCGCTTTTGGCGCGGTATAGCCCGGCTGACTTAGGTGATTATCGCTAGCGGCGGTAAATCCGACTTGGTGGCCTTGCTTAAGGTACATACGGCCGAACCATTCGAATGTGCCGTGCTGCGACATCACTTCGATTAGGGGCTCTAGAAGCGGATCGTTGAGCCGGTAATCGCCCGCTTGGTGAGCATGGGGAATGACCACGACGTCGGCGGGATCGTGCTGAGTACGCAGGCCCTGGTACAGTTTGGACAGTGTGCCGTGGGTCTGCGCGGGAACCCGGCGTCTTCCTTGGGTGTTTCGAAACAGAACGTTGTGATGGCCTCCCTGAGTATTCCTGATGGTCCACTCATAACCTAGAAAAGCAATGAATTCGTCGTTTACAGAGTATTTCTCGACGTTTTCACGTAACACCTCCCACTCGAAATCATCGAGCCAGATGTCGTGTTCGGAGTGGGTGACGTAATCGAGTCTTGCGTCGTCGCGTGCCCAAGTCATAAAACGCTCGGGCGTGCCCACTCCTTCGGCGAAGCCCGAGTGACCGTGCGTATCGCCCCAATAAATGCGGCGTTTAGGTTCACGCTCGACCAAGATCGGGTTCCCGATACCCATGATGGAGCCGTCGGCCGATCGCACGCTGATACGGTAGACTCCGGCCGCATCGAGTCGAACGTCGCGGATCATGTGGATGGCTTGGGACGACGCTGGAATCTCGGAAAGAAGGTTGCCATTCAATGACACCTGCCACGAAGGTAACGGACCTGTTGCCCGGTTATAGAAACGGTCTTCGGCACGCACCGATATGTCGAAAGGTTCGTCGATATCGACCACGGAAGGGGCGAAGGCGTGTACGCCTGCCACACGCGTTCCAGTAACGACGATGGGCTGAATCGGTAGTGACATAAAATTGTCGCTGCCATCAAAATCGAGATACAACGGCAGCGGCATCCGGTCACTGGAGACATCGGACATGAGAAAACCGGCGCTGCCGCCAGATGTATCGCCGTAAGTTAGTGTGACCGTGTCGCCGCGATTTAGACGACCCGAAGCAATACGAAAAACGAGCGTTTGACGGGCATTTCTGAAACCACCATGCATGCCCGAAAGCGGGAACGTGCCGTGGGTGAATTCGACGTGGGGGTTTGACGAACGGATGCTGATGAAATTAGCGGCTCTTGGCTCCGTAGCTTGTAATCGCCCGTGATTGGGCATGAAGTGGCGTCCGATGAGGAATCCACCACCCACCTCAATGGCCTTGGTGCCGACCGTAAACGTCTGGTCGATGCTGACGAAAGACCGTGCTTCGAACGGCCCGAGATTCGCGACAAGTGTCCCGAATGCATGCGGGTTTTCGTCGCGAAGCTTAAACTCCCGAATCATCGCGTCGATTGTGTTGAAACGATTGGTGGCGGCGCTTAACGAGTACGCGGACATTTGCGAAATCGACTGGGTCGCGTTAACGGGTACATACCCCCCCGAGAGCGCATATGCGTTCAACCAATCCCACAGCGCTCGGAGACGCGGTTTGATGTTGACGAGATCTGTCGGTGTGTCGGATGCGTTGATCTTTAACGTCTCTACGCGCGCCCGCAATTCATCTGAAAGATAGTCCGATGGTGCCGGGGCGGCAGACGCTCCGGTTGTCACCCAGATGGCGGCGGAAAACACTAGGAATAAAGGGCGATACATGGGGTAGTTCGATCTCCTTATTCAAACAAACGCTGTTCTTTGAGCCAAATCAACGAAGCGTATTAGTGCCGTGTTGCTAAAAGCACCCAGCTGTCTATAGTAACGGTTTTGAAAATAGCACCTGGTGGGGACTTTACATGAGTGAAGCCGAAAAGCTTGGCCCTGACTACGAGCTTGATTTAGGTTGGATGGACCAAACGGGTCCTTGGGACACTCGTGCGGAAGAGAGCAGAAACGGTCTTACGCTCGCTGATATTCAAGTCGGTGAATACGGGCGGGTACCGGACGAGAGCGATAATCAGACGGGGCGTCCTCGCGGCGCAGCACCGCGATCGGGTAGCTATCGAATTGGTAACTATGCTGTTCGTACCAAGAGTGAGATTTGGTTAGACAACGCTTCTTTTTTGTATGAAGAGGCGCTGCAACGTCAGTGGAGTTCTGCGACCGACGTTCCTTGGCACACCATTGAGCCGCTCCCCGACGATATCGAGCAAGCGCAGTGTCAGATGGCCACGTTTCTGACGGAAGTCGAATTTGTTGCAGGCGACGTTCCAGCACGGTGGGTTTCGCAGACCACGCCCGATTTTTTCGAGGCGCGGCAGCTACTAACGGCGCAAGTCATGGATGAATCCCGCCATATGGATGTATTTCGTAAACGCGCGATGGCCAACGGTGGCGGACTGATGGCGGCAACCGGTGCGACATCGGGGTTCGTCGGCAGCATTGACTTGTCTCGAGATTTCACGGAGATGTCCGCGCGACTGCATATCTCTGGAGAGGGTGCAGTACTCACGATTTTCCGTATGGGCGAACTGATGGCGTACAACGACGCCGAAAAAGCGATGTACCGCCTTTGCGCTCAAGATGAGGCTCGCCACGTAGCGTACGGTGTCATGCATATGCGATACATGGCCGAAACCGCTCCCGAACGTCACGAGGAAATCAATTGCTATTTGGATGAAGCGGAAGCGGGCATCCTCTCTGGATCTGCAAACCCAGCCGGACAGGCTCCGATCGTGTCTGAGCCGCTGGCTATTCTCTTGGGTGGTGGGATTGCCAAGTTCGATGAGGGATTCAAGAAACTCGTGGCGCTCCGGCGGCGACAGATTCAAGAGTACAAAAAGCGGGTGGTTTCCGCTGGCTTCGGCGCTCGGTTTGAAAACGGACGTTCCCGGATCAACGAAATTCTTGAACAGGCTGCCGCTGCGTAACCTCGCTTCGCGCGAGAAACAAGGCTTACGAATCCTCAACGGAAGTATTTTGGGAGACCTCTAAATTGGCGAAGGCAGTAAAGGCCGCGGCGAAAGCGGTCAAATCTCCGCACGCTGACACGGTTCGAAAAGCCGTGGCGGCCCCGATGCTGGAAATCCCTGAGCCCAAACTCACCTGGATGAATAAATCCAGGCAATGGGGTGTGAGGGTCAAGCCAGGAAAGAAAGGTTTGACGTTGGGTAGTTTGAACGTCGGTATTTATGGCGAAATCCCGATGGATTGGCCAGATCAGACACGTAATCCGCGGGGTGCGATCGGCCGCAAAGGCATGCCGCCGGTCGGGTACATGCTTCGAAGCAAAGCGGAAGTATGGGCGGACAGTGCAGCGGATCTATACGAAGAGGCCATCCAGCGACGTTGGGCACCTGCAACGGACGTACCATGGAACACCGTCAAGCCTCTACCGGACGATCTGGAACGCGCCGTATGTCAGGTAAGCACTGAGTTGTCGCAATACGCAAATGTCGAAATCGAAGTGATTTCAGCCTGGCAACACCAGATGGTGTATGGGTATCACGAGGTAAAACAGTATCTCGCCACAGCGGGGTTTGACGCAGCGCGCCATTACGAGGTTTTTCGTAAACGTGCGCTGATCAATGGCGGTGGTTTAGGCCTAGAGGGAGCCGGCCAAGTTAATCGTATGATTTTGGAAAGTCGTGGTGGTTGGACCGAGGCGGTCGTGTATCTAGTGTTGGTACGCGGTTTGTTTGTCCAGACTATTCTTCGGTATCTTGAACAATATGCGTATAACGAGGCGGAACGCTTCATCTACCGGAACGTTATGCAGGATAAGGCTAGGTTACTGACCTACGGCCTCGATCACCTGAAATTTGCGATTGCACATAACGAGGACCAAAAACAGATCATTGCAACCCTTCTGGCTATCGGGGATGGATTATTTATCCGTGATTTTAACGACCCCGTTCTTCGCGAAGCCTTGGCCATCATTTTTGGGGGCAGCATCGATGGAGCTCGAGGAGCAGGGATGGACGTGTACCACGACATGATGCGTGCGTATATCAGCACCCATCTTGAGTATTGCCAGTGGTTGGATGTCCCACGCAGGGTCCCGGAACCACTCGAGCAATACGCTCCGCAGGATTAGGCGTGGCCGCATTTCCTTCCGTCGAATGGTTTGACGATGTCCGCAATATTTTCAATAACGAAGACTCTTTTCGGGGTGGTGGTGGCGGACAGTGCAACTGTGTCGCGGGAATCAAAGTGGGCAATGAAATTTTTGTATTAACGTTTGAGGGGTTTGAATGTGCTGGTGCTCGACAAGCCAGTCTGGGCGATCTCGATGAAGTGGATTTTTACTTGGATATGGAAATTCTCGAATGGCAGGCCATGATCGAAAATATCCGTCAGAACGGACATGCGGGTCTGGGATATACCCTCAACACCTTGGATTTGGATCGCGACGAGCGACTCGCGACGTCAGTGCATGGCGATCAGTATCGCGAAGATTTGTTTTTTCGTTACAACCAGACTTTGCAGTATTTTTTTGATGCGTCGTCTCGGATTGCGACCGAATTTGCAAGGTAGGGGGACTATATGGCCGCGTTAGATTGGTTAGAGACGGCGAGCGATCGTCTAAATAACGACTCGGCGTATCGAGACCTCGGTAATGCCGACGTCGATATTGCGTTTCGGGCCGGGAAGGTCATCAGACGCGTTCGGTTTGACGCATTCTCAGTAGGAGAAGTTGAAACGATCAATGAGGCCGCCCTTCGGGACGTGGAGGTTGTGATCGACATGCCGGCACGCGATTGGACCAATTACCTCAAACGGCGTAACAAAGGCAATGGACCGTCGCTCAGTGGTCTCGATGTGGAGCGTAGTATTGTGAGCGCGCGTTCGCCCATCGAGCGGCTAAAGTTCGATCGATTTCAGCGTTCAATCCAAGCGTTAGTAGATGAAGGCGCACGCGTTGTTGCATCATGAAGGGCAGCTTGCCTAACCCGGGCCCGTGCATGTAACGATGCCTGTTTACGAATATCGTTGCGATTCCTGCCGAGAAATTACGACTGTATTTGGAGCCGTTTCAGACAAACTCGATCATGTCACGTGCGAGTCATGTGGTGTCGTTAAAGCGCACCGCATCGTTTCTCGTCCTTCTGTTCGACTCTCGAACTTGTCGAAGCTTGAACGCTTGGACCCGAAATATGACAATCAAATCGATCAAGCTATTGCCCGCAACCCCGCCGCTGATCCGGACCGCCTGATTAATCGGCGTGGTGATATTTCGAAAGGCCGGGATAACGACTGATCCGGGTGCCGCTAACGGGTGTCGTGCCAACGTAAGAGCTAACGATTGGTGCGGGTCGCACCCGCCGCGAGTCGTTTCTTTCCAACGATAGGGAGTTGCATGGGCTGGATAGTTCAACACTGGGTCGCGGTCGTTTTGTTCGCGGGCTACACAACGCTGTTGATTTTTCACGCGCGTACTGGTCTGAAGGCAAGTGGCTCGATGGGCGAGTACTTTGTCGGTGGTCGTCGGTTCGGCGGCGCGGTGATTGGTATTTCTTTTTTCGCGACGTTTGCGAGCACCAATAGCTACATTGGGCATGCCGGCAAAGGATATACCTACGGTGCGCCATGGCTCGTCTTTGCGGTGCTCATTGTTATGGCGACATGGTTATCGTGGCGACTCGTTGGTCCACGGCTACGCTATTTCACGGCTGCTTTGGAATCGGTGACTGTCCCAGATTTTCTTGCGGTTCGCTTTGCCAGTCCAAGTCTGCGAGCTCTCACCGGACTCGTGGTCGCTTTCTCGAGCCTTTTATATCTGATCGCGATATTCAAGGGTGCGGGAAATCTTTTTCAGGTGTTTTTGGGTATCCCGTACACATCCGCGGTCGGCGTGACCTTGGTGATCGTCATGGCGTACACGTCGGTGGGGGGCTTCCATTCGGTGGTACGTACGGACGTGGTACAGGGAATCCTTATGGTGGTTGGATCCGTGCTGATATTTGGGTTTGTGACTCACGCAGCGGGTGGCATCGCGAGCGTCGCTACCTTGTTCGATCGGCCCGATACCGAGCATCTATTCTCGCTCAATGCCGAGCTTCCGTTCGCGGTACTTTTTGGTATTGCTATGGCCGGATCTCTGAAGCTCTTAGTCGATCCCCGGCAATTATCGCGCTACTACGGATTAAAGAATGCGAGCGGATTACGCGCGGGGATCTGGATTGCCGTCGTTGGTATTTTGCTCATTCAATTCTCGCTCTTTCCGGTCGGCTTATACGCCCGGATGCTGTTGGAGGGCATCAGTGATACGGATCTTGTTGTACCAATGCTGGTGAACGACGCGAATGTGTTTCCAACCTTCGTCGCAGATTTTCTTGTTGTGGCGATTACGGCGGCAGCGATGTCGTCGATGGACAGTGTTTTGCTTGTCGCGGGGTCCGTCCTTTCGCGTGATGTGGTGGGGTCGTTCCGGAAGGTGGCGGGATCAGAGGGCGTGCGTTGGTCGCGGTGGGCTATTGTGGGCGTTGCTTTGACGGCAGCATTGATTGCGTTGAATCCCCCGGGGGACATTGTCGAAATAACGATTTTTTCGGGTAGCTTGTACGCGGTTTGTTTCGTTCCTACCGTGATTCTTGGATTGCACTGGGACCGTGGTGATGGCGTGAGCGCGGTGACATCTATCCTTGTCGGCATAACCGTGCTTTGCGTCTGGTTAGCTCTGGGTTTCGATGGCTTCATTCACGAAGTATTTCCAGC